>DRJN01000052.1 GCA_011052165.1 Gammaproteobacteria bacterium | reverse complement strand
TGAAACGGTCATTCTCCGCTTCGTCCTGGCCCCATTCGTCCAGGGAGAAGGGCGGGTTGGCCACCACCACGTTGAATTTCATCAGACGGTCTTTTCCCACCAGGGCGGGACTGGTGAGAGTGTTGCACCATTCGATGCGTGCGCCGTCCATGCTGTGCAGGAACATGTTCATGCGGGCCAGTGCCCAGGTGCTACCGTTGACTTCCATGCCGAACAGGGCAAAGTTTTTGCCGCCTACTTCCCGGGCAGCTTCCACCAGCAGGCCGGCGGAACCGCAGGCGGGGTCGCAGATGCGGTCGCCTTTTTTTGGTTGTGCCAGTTTAGCCAGTAGTTCCGACACTTTGTGCGGGGTGTAGAACTCGCCGGCCTTTTTTCCGGCGTCGGAGGCGAAGCGTTCGATGAGGTAGATATAGGTGTTGCCGATGACATCCTCGGATACCCGGCCGGGTCGCATATCCAGCTGGGGTTTGTGGAAGTCTTCAAGCAGGTGTTTAAGGCGACGGTTGCGGTCTTTGGTCTTGCCCAGGTTGGCCTCGGAGTTGAAATCGATGTTGCGGAATACCCCTTCCAGTTTGGCCTTGTTGCTCTCTTCGATGGCGTCCAGGGTGATATTAATAAGCTCGCCGATGTTGGATTCGTTGCGCCGCTCATACAGGCTGGCGTAGGTGCTCACGAAGCGGTCCGCGATCTTGCCACTGCTGGGGTCTTTCAATTTAACTGTGGGCAAGATGAAGCGTTCCCGGTCCAGCTTGCGGCGGATGCGGGTATCGTCATCGCCATATTTTTTCTTGTAGCCGTCGTAGTGGGCCTGCCAGACATCGGAAATGTATTTGAGGAATAACATCACCAGGATGTAGTCCTTGTACTGGGCCGGGTCCACCGCGCCGCGGAAGGTATCGCAGGCTGCCCAGGCGGCGGCGTTGATTTCCGATTGCTTGATTTTGCTGGTCATGCTGGTAACTCCAAACTTGTCTATGTTCAGTTGGCTGAGGTCATGCGTTGCAGTAGCTGTTGTCCGAGGACGCGGTGTAGCCGCCCCGTTTCTTCCAGCAACTGTTGCCTTAGCTGGTATTCCCGGGTCATTAATGCGCCTAACTCCACCAGTCTGCGCTGCTCTTCTATCGACGGCACAGGAATGGTGATTTCCGTAAACACCTTGCGCTGTACGATGGGTGTGCCCGCGCCGGTGCGCACTTTGCTAATCTGTGCCTGCACCGGGGCCTGATTCAGACACCAGGCCAGATAACCACCTTCGATGTTCGCTTTCGGGCGCAGGATGTACAGGGTACCGGAGGCGATAGTCTGGTCCGGGACTGATTGCACCAGGGCTGCGCAATTGCGCACGCCTCGGGAGATGAACAGCACGTCGCCCGCTTGTATGCGGTATTTGTGTACATTGCTTTTTGGAGTGATGCGGAGTTCGTGGCTTTCTGCATACTGATACGGCAGGCAGCTCATTGCTCGCTGCGGCGGAGCACTCTTTTCAATCATATCGGCTACATTACGGTTGGTGGTGTAGCTGGTTAAATGTTTTGCCATCACTATTTGAAAAATGCCCTCAGGCTCGTGCTCCGCACGAACCTTGAGGGCGTAGCCGGGCAGAACCTCGGCACACTCAGCAATCCTTGTCATTGGTGCATTCATGAATTTGCCTGTTCTCCTTAGTGATTACAGACTGGACATTTCAAGCTCGTCCCACTGGGCCGGGCCGGGTGTATATCATTGTCCAGGTCGTCGCTGCCGCCGAAATCATGATAGTTACGGCATTCTTTCTCGTAGGCCTCCTTGGCATTAGCTGCGTAAGAGTACTTGAATTTTTTGTACTTCTTCCCCGTCCAGTCGTGGAGGCGGTTGTTTACGTCATCATCAGATCTTCCCACGTATTCCACGATGAACGTGCCATTGTCCTTTGTATAGCCAAGTCCGTAGTTCCCAGGTGACTTGCGAGTGACCTGACGATCAATTTCTGCGTCGTTCAATGGGAAGGGGCCTTCCATATCTAGTTTTGCCATTTCGTATCTCCGAGCTGTCGCCAAACTTGGCGAGGTAGCCCCACTTGGAGTACACTTTACTTGCTTACCAAAGCGACTTTAGCTGGCTACCAGGCTTCGCCTGACCGGTTAAGGTTCGAAGGGTCCGTGTTAGTGCACGGGTCCTTTTTATTGTCCAATGGGAATAATTCCTAAAGGACGAATGAAGATACTGCATTTATTTGTAGCGCCTGTCAACGTTAAATAAAAGAGTATGGCCATTACTGTAAATATTATTCTTATTGAATTGCCAGTGGACTATCGCCAGTATTATTAAATATTGTTTTAATTTATATGGTTACAAAATGATAAGAGGGATGTGGCACACCAATCCTGGCGCGACCTCAGCGCGTATTACTGGATGCGGCCAACTTGTGGAACGCTTATTGTCAGGGTTCTGGCTGTTTTTGTCGCAGTGCCCAGGCCACGTGTTCGCGCACCATGGCCGATGGATGCCCAAGCCGGTCTTCAAGTGCCCTGATAACGGCGTCGCTGCCTGGTGCATTTCCAAGCGCAACAGCGATATTCCGCAGCCAGCAGTCGTAACCAATACGGCGAATCGCAGAGCCTTCCGTGTAATTGAGAAATTCCTGTTCAGTCCATTGAAACAGCGTTACCAGTGAAGCACTGTCCAGCTGGTGTCG
>DRJN01000051.1 GCA_011052165.1 Gammaproteobacteria bacterium | reverse complement strand
TGTTTGTACTGGCCGTCAGTCCATTACTTGCCGTGCTGTTGATTCAGCTCCAGCTTACCCCCGGTAGCGACGCATACCGGCATGCCTATACCGGACTGATGCGTTACGGTAGCTGGCCGATGGCGCTGTTGCTGGGTGGCACACTGCTCTTCAGATTCAGACAACGTTCGCCTGAAGGTGACGCCTGGGCCGGTCTGGCGCTGTTTTTTTCGATTATTCTGTTTGTGGTGGGGTTGTCCGCCGGTACCCTGATCCGCGCCGATACCGTGCTGGTTACCGCCCATTATCATGGCACGGTGGGGGCGGTGACCCTCTCATTCATGGGCCTGAGTTATTATTTGTTGCCGCAGTTGGGAGCGGGCATGGCGGCCGCCCGTCCGATACGTGTGCAGATCCGTATGTATGGTTCGGGCATGTTGTTACTGATTGCCGGACTGGTCTGGTCCGGCTTGCATAACGTGCCGCGCAAGACCCCGGGCGCCGAGCATTTATCACACCATATCGCCGGCAATGGCGCGGAAATTTTTGGCATGTTGTTGATGGGGACAGGAGGGGTGATTGCGCTAAGCGCGACCGTTCTGTTTCTGTTTATTGCCACACGATCACTGTGGCCGGTGCGCCAAACCCTGTTTCAGCCGCATAGCAGCCGACTGGATCAGCCTGATTGCTAATGTCGAGTCTGGTCCCGGGTTTCGCTCGCATCATATTAATCCTGGCAACAGTATTTGCATCATAGCGCCCTCTCCCTCTGGGAGAGGGTCGGGGTGGGGGGATAAAATACATGCGAATACTGTTGCCACGATTGATAGCTCTTATTCTTGCAGGATCCCTTCTTGTTGCCTGCGACCGGGCAGTCCCGCCGCCTGTTACCAGCGTGGCGGGGCAATCGCTTCCGACTTTTTCTGTCAAGGGGCCTGACAATCATTTGCGGTCGTTTGTTCGACCGAAATCCCCTTTACTGGTGCTAAACATTTGGGCCATCTGGTGCCCGCCTTGCCGGGTGGAAATGCCGAGCCTGCAGCGGCTTTCGGATGCAGGTTTCCCGATTATGGGTCTGGCTGTCGAGAAGGATCCCTATTTACTGGATGAATTTTTACGCCAATACCGAATACATTTTCCGGTTATGCGTATTGCACGCGAGGAGGCGGAAACCCGGCTGGGATTGCGCGAATATCCTCTGACCTTGCTGATAGGCTCCGATGGCCGGATTCTGGCGCGCCTGACGGGGGCTTTTGACTGGGATAATCCCGATATTAAAAAGCTGTTGCGGCGACTGGAGCATCAGCAAAAGGTCGATATCCCAGAGATCGGAGCGGTCTTTCGCGCCAGCCAGAAGGCCGCAGCAGAAAGACGTCGGGAGCCCTGACCTCCCAGAATCCCTGGCATGGGATTTTCCCGGTTTTGACCGGTTCTTGCACGGCATATTCCTGTTAATGAGAATCGGGCTACTTATAAAAAATCGCTATTATATTGATTTTAAAATAAATAATAGTATTTTAAGACAATTTCCTCCTGGTACCGGAATTGCAAGACGTTCACTCATAGCGGATGGAAAAGCCTTCGAAAGGATTCCCTGGCGTAAATTGAGAGAATGGGAAATAAGCTGATGACAAGTTTTTTCTGCATGAGCGGCCATGGGTCGTGCTGGTCTAGTCGAAGGGGGAATAAGAATTGATTGCACACAAGTCTATTGAGTCTCGAGAGGGGGATATTGATGAGGAACAGAAGCAGCTTCAGGAGCGGGTTAATTTCGCACTGAGATTCGTTGATGAAGTGGGTAACCCGCTGACGGCCGTGGATGGGGCTATCGATTTACTGTTTCAGTGCTGGCAGGAACAGCTTGCCAGGGCGGAGGAGTCGGGTAAATTGCCCAGACAGGAAATTACGGAGTGTTTTCGCATTCTGCACGAACAAACAGGGCGCATGGAGTCGCTTTTACAGAGTATTCGTCGATTTAGTATTCTGACGGATGGTAAAAATGATTTTACCGATGCCAATGAAATCATTGATACCGTCAGCGTTTTGGTGCGAATGGAAAAATTTAAACAGGGTATCGAGATAGTCAATCATCTGGACAGTTCCATCCCGGCAATAAAACTCGAGCAGTCTATTGTAGTTTTCTGTCTCTATTCCGCCCTGAGCACGATCACGGAAATTTGTGCAAATGGAGGCCGGGTTGTCGTAAAAAGTATTGCAGAAAAGAAGGGCATCAGCGTATTGATTGAATGCCAGAATGTGAATTTTCTGCAGTGTCGAAAGGCGGAGTGTTCGGCTTCGAAAATGTTGGATAGAGAAGGAGGGCTAACGCCACTTGAAAATTGTACCAAGGTCATCCGATCTGTTATTGAAGAACATGGGGGGCATATTTTGATTTATTGTGTCCCCCTGCACCACTGTGGAATTAATCTGGTTTTCCCTGCGACAGCTGACTGAATACAGTATATCCTGATTGCCTTATTTGCAGTGCTTGTATAACAGCGCTGCAGGTGTTATAGGGTTCAATTTTTCAGGACGGTTATGTATGTTTGGGAGGCAAAGTCGCAGTGAATGATGAAAAGCGGGTGCCGTCTCCGGGCGCAGGGAAACGACTTGTATCACTTCGGCTAAAAGCTTATCTGGTTTACGGCATGCTGACAGCTTCTGCCATTATTCTCGCCATTTTCATATTTCATCAGAAAAGGGTGCTGCTGGAACAATTTGATAATCTGCAGAATCTTTATCATTTTGAGATAGGTCTGCATGATGCCGATGCACGGGTACTCGGCGCTATTGAAACGCAGCAGGTTAACCTTGGAAGCATCAATATACAGGGAGGTGTTACACATGTGCGCAAGCATCTTCAACATTTGTATGATACCTGTCAGAAGATTATCTTTCCCTCGCTTAAAAGCACCGATATATTGCCTGTGCTTTCCGATGCACTGGAAAGAGCCAGAGCCAGGCCGGATCACACGAGCATGGAGCGCTTGTTCCAAGCGTTACGGGATGCAAAAACAGTTATCGAGAAACGCTTGCTGAAAAGCCGTATCCAACGAGAGAAACTGGCTCGGAATTTTCATGAACGCAGTAATGATGTTGCACTGGTATCGCTTTACCTGGGGCTGCTTACTCTGGCTCTATTGGGTACGGTTATCGGTGTTTTCTTCTCCCGTTTGGCACGCGATCTTATTCTGTTACGGCAACGAGGACAGGAGATTATTCAGGGACAGCGAGGTAAGCCTGTGCCCATCAAGCGTAATGATGAAGTGGGTGATCTGGCTAATGCAATCAACCAAATGGCCGATGATCTGGATCAGCATGAAAAGACACTGGAATTAGAAAGACGCAAAAATTTTCATCGGGAGAAAATGGCCGCCATGGGGACGTTGACGGCAGGAATTGCTCATGAAGTGGGAAATCCGATTGCGGCCATATCTGCGCTGGTAAAAGAAATTATTGATGAAAAAACCTCGGGTCACTACACAGGCATGAATGAAGGCGATCTTGGTAAACTACACATGGTTCTGGATAATGCCAATCGTCTGGGGAATATTACCCGCGAAATTTCAGGTCTGGTGCAGCCTCAGTCCGAAGAGTTTGAACTGTTTGATTTAAACGCACTAATTCGTAATACCTGTAATTTGATGCGTTATGATCGACGCTGGAAAAAAATTCATCTGGATTTTGATCTGGATAAAAATTTGCCTGCTGTTAATGGCGTGAGTGATCAATTGACACAGGTTTTAATGAACCTGCTTGTCAATGCTTTGGATGCACTTGACTGTGTTAGCGAGGGCCAGCCACAGATAATAATACGCACCTGCCTGGAAGCCGGGAATATTTGTATGGTTATAAAAGATAATGGTCAGGGAATGGATGCGGCTACGCTTGAAAAGGCGAAACAGGAATTTTTCACAACCAAAGACCGGGGTAAGGGCACCGGACTAGGGTTATCATTGTGTAATTCAATTATCGATTTTCATCAAGGGAAACTGGATATTTTATCAAATCCGGGCAAGGGAACCGAGATCTGCGTTCATTTGCCATTGAATAAAGAATTGAATAACGGAGTAGCAATATAATGGTGTCACCACAGATCATTGTTATTGATGATGAGCTGGCTATCCGTCAGGTTTTGAGTTCAAATTTAATGAAAGAAGGCTACAGTGTCGAAAATTATGGTGATGCTGATTCCGCCTTTGAACGCCTGTCAAAAGGGGATGTTGATATTGCAGTCTGTGACATCCGGATGCCGGGAGTCAGCGGCATTGAATTAATGGAAAAAGTTTTAAAATCAGGTATTGATACCAGTTTTTTGCTTATGACGGCCCATGCTTCCATTGATACAGCCATTGAAGCGATGCGTCTTGGGGCCTTTGATTATATGATTAAACCGGTGCATACCGAGGAGGTTTTGCACCAGATTAAACAGATCTGTGATTTACGGGGATTACGAACCGAAAACAGGCTGTTGCGCCGTCTGGTGTTGGGTGATTCCGAGGATGAATGTGTGCTTGACTCAGAGTCTATCCATAGAATTCATCGTATGATCGATAAGGTTGCAGGCACTGAAAGTACAGTGTTAATAACGGGTGAAAGTGGAACAGGGAAAGGGATCATTGCCCGGCGGATTCACAAGTTGAGTGACCGCTTCAACGCGCCGTTCATTCCTGTTAATTGTGGCTCGATTGCTGAAAACTTGATGGAGAGCGAATTTTTCGGTCATGTGAAGGGGGCATTTACAGG
>DRJN01000050.1 GCA_011052165.1 Gammaproteobacteria bacterium | reverse complement strand
TCCAAACGACCGTGAGGGGGTCCTTGTCGAAATCGAAGATAAAACGGGCAGCAAGTCGCTGAACCTGACGCTGAAACCTGAAAAATCAGCAACTGGAGAAGGTTTTTGGCAAAAAATCAGGCGTACGTTCGGTTATTGACTGACGTGAATTCTCGACATTAGTGTTGATGGCCAAGTGTATCTATCGGTACCAATTTGATATGGGCGAATTAGTTCACCAGGGATTGTTGTTCGGGTTAGCTTTCAGGGCCTGGTCTGTAATAAAACTGACATTTACATAAGACGGCTTAATCGTTAGACTCAGCCGGCCATTCCTGGCTGCCTTATTCTCCAATCTATACATTAAGTGGATCTCTGCTATATTTCTATATATTGTGAGTAAGTTCATCATCTTAGAATAAAAAGGAAATGCGCTTTGTGCGTATAAACACATATTGACAACGACAATTCTGGGCCTATCGGCTTACTATCATGACAGTGCCGCCGCGCTCGTGGTTGATGGTGAAATCTTTGCTGCCGCACAGGAAGAACGATTTTCCCGCAAAAAGCATGACGCCCGTTTTCCAAAAAACGCCGTAAACTATTGCCTCGCAGAGGCTGGCATAAGCCTGTCCGACGTTGATCATGTCATATTCTACGACAAACCGCTGGTCAAGTTTGAGCGCTTGCTGGAAACCTATCTGGCCTATGCGCCAAGGGGGTTCCGCTCATTTCTCGCGGCAATGCCAATCTGGCTCAAGGACAAGCTATTCCTGAAAACCACACTGAAGCGCGAACTTGCGGCACTGGGTGAACTGAAGGAGAAGGAACTTCCGCAGCTGCTATTCTCCGAGCATCATGAAGCGCATGCCGCTTCTGCATTTTACCCGAGTCCGTATGATAAAGCCGCCGTCCTGTGCCTCGATGGTGTCGGTGAATGGGCCACTACATCAGTCTGGCTTGGTGAAGGCAACAAGCTGACACCGCAATGGGAAATTGACTTTCCCCACAGCCTCGGACTGCTGTATTCGGCATTCACCTATTACACGGGATTCAGGGTCAACTCCGGTGAATACAAGTTAATGGGGCTGGCTCCCTACGGTGAACCGAAATATGTAGATTTGATTCTTGACCACCTGATCGACCTGAAACAGGATGGCACGTTCAGACTGGACATGAGTTACTTCAACTATGCGACTGGACTGACCATGACGGGCCGCAAGCTGGACAGGCTTTTTGATGGTCCAGCACGCAAACCGGAATCCGATCTGACACAGAAGGAAATGGATATCGCCCGCTCCATCCAGGCGGTGACGGAAGAGGTGGTGCTGCGCCTGTCGAGAACGGTACACAAAGAGCTGGGTGTCGATTATCTGTGCATGGCTGGAGGGGTTGCATTAAATTGTGTGGCCAATGGCCGAATCCTTCGTGAAGGGCCATTTAAGGATATATGGATACAGCCTGCTGCGGGAGATGCAGGCGGTGCGCTGGGTGCTGCACTGACAGTCTGGCATAGTTACCTTGAAAAGCCTCGTGAAGTGAACAATCTAGATGACAGTATGCGGGGCTCCTATCTGGGGCGCCGTTATACCAATGACGAGATTAGTTCCTACCTGGATTCAATTGATGCACCTTACAGCAAGCTTGAGGACGAGGCGTTGATGCCGAAGCTTGCCGGGATTCTGGATTCGGAGAAAGTGGTCGGCTGGTTCAGTGGACGCATGGAGTTCGGGCCGCGCGCATTAGGCGGCCGCTCAATCATCGGCGACCCTCGCAGTCCGAAGATGCAGTCGATTATGAACCTGAAGATCAAGTACAGGGAATCCTTCCGCCCGTTTGCCCCGGCAGTCAAGGCGGAGAATGTCTCCGACTGGTTTGAGATTGACAGAAAGAGCCCCTATATGCTGCTGGTTGCACCGGTAAAGAAAGATAAGCGAAAACCCATGACCGAGGATCAGCAAAAGCTATTCGGTATCGATCGGCTGAATATTCCCCGGTCAGAAATACCCGCCATCACTCATGTTGACTACTCCGCACGCATCCAGACGATTCATCAGGACACCAATCCCCGATTTCATGACCTGATTAGCCATTTCGAATCGCAAACTGGCTGTCCCGTGTTGATCAATACCTCTTTTAACGTCCGAGGTGAACCTATCGTTGCTTCCCCGGAAGATGCCTACAGGTGCTTCATGCGCACTGAGATGGACTACCTGGTGATGGAAAACATACTTCTGTCCAGGGAGAACCAGCCTGAACATAAGCAGGATGACTCCTGGAAAGATGAATTTGAGCTGGATTAAATTATGACTGAAAATACACCGAAAACCAGCGCGCAGGAGTTGCGAAAGTTCGGCCTCACCACGGGTGCTATCGTGGTAGTCCTGTTCGGATTATTACTGCCGTGGCTGTTTAGTCGCAGCTATCCATACTGGCCCTGGGTTCTGGCGGGTATCCTGTGGGTTTGGGCCCTTATCGCACCGGCGACGCTCAAACTGGTTTATGGCGGATGGATGAAGGTGGGACACGTCCTCGGGTGGATCAATACCCGAATCATTCTGGGGCTGATGTTTTTCACGGTATTCTTTGCTGCTGGGCTCATTTTGAAAGCCCTCGGCAAAGACCCGATGTCGAGGAAGATAGACAGGTCGGTAGAAAGCTACCGGGTAGCTAGCCGCGTACATACTAAAGATCACGTAGAGAGGCCGTTCTGATGATGGAATTAATTAAAGACTTATGGGCATTCATGAAAGAGCGCAAGAAGTTCTGGTTAGCGCCGATTATTATCATACTCCTGCTACTGGGTACACTGATCGTGTTGGCACAGGGTTCAGCCATAGCGCCTTTTATTTATACATTATTCTAATACAG
>DRJN01000049.1 GCA_011052165.1 Gammaproteobacteria bacterium | reverse complement strand
ATCGGCAGCATGCTGGCGCGCGTCGGCAAGGAAAGCCGTTTTATTGATGGTATGCGAGTGACGGACTGTGAAACGATGGACATTGTCGAGATGGTGCTGGGCGGCTTGGTGAACAAGGAAATCGTCAACCTGATCAATATGCAGGGCGGTCATGCGGTGGGCTTAACCGGCAAGGACGGGGATCTGATTCATGCGCGCAAGTTGCAGTTCGAGCGTCAGGCGCCGGAGATGAATGCCCCCGAGATCGTGGACATCGGCCATGTGGGTGAGGTGGCCAGCATTGATCCCGGAGTGATCAACATGCTGGTGCAGGGAGATTTCATTCCCGTAATCGCCCCTATCGGCGTGGGCGAAGACGGTCAGTCCTATAATATCAATGCCGATTTGGTGGCCGGTAAACTGGCCATTACCCTGAATGCCGAAAAGCTGATCCTACTCACCAATACTGCCGGGGTGCTGGATACACAAGGCAACTTACTGACCGGTCTCAAGGCCCGCCAGGTAGAAAATCTGATTGAAGAGGGCATTATTCATGGTGGCATGCTGCCGAAGATCCGCTGCGCGCTGGATGCGGTGCATGCCGGGGTCAAGACCGCACAAATCATCGATGGCCGGGTTGAACATGCGGTGCTCCTGGAAGTGTTGACCGATGAGGGCGTGGGCACCCTGATCAAAGGGTGAGAAAATATATGACTCAGAAAAACAGAAGTGACAAACCTTCACGCCGTCAGCAAATTCTGGAGGCGCTGGCGCAGGAGCTGGAAAAAAGTCCCGGCCGGCGCATCACCACCGCCGGGCTGGCGCGCGCCGTGGGGGTGTCTGAAGCGGCGCTTTACCGGCATTTCCCCAGCAAGGCGCGCATGTTCGAAGGCCTGATTGACTTTGTCGAGGACTCGGTCTTCGGTTTAGTGAACCGCATTCTACAGGAGGAATCCCGGATGCCGCTGCGCTGTGAAAAAATTCTGCTGATCATCCTGGGTTTTTCGGCGCGTAATGCCGGCATCAGCCGTCTGCTGGCAGGCGATGCGCTGGTGGGGGAGAACGAACGCCTGCGCCAGCGCATGAACCAGTTTTATGAACGTCTGGAAGCCCAACTGAAACAGGTTTTGCGCGAGGGTGAAATGAATGGCGAGCTGAGCGCCTCTGTGCCCGTTGGGCCGATGGCAAACCTGCTCATGGCGCAGGCCGAAGGCCGGATTCACCAGTTTGTGCGTAGCGGTTTCAAACGCTCACCGATGGATATGTGGGATAGCCAGTGGCCGTTGCTGCGCCAGTTATTGATTTAGACGACTATTCAGGACACTACACTAGAAATAGCGGTTCCTAACCTGGATAAACCACAAGATAAGTACCTTCACGAAATAATTTTCTGCAAAATGCACAGAAAATCATTTCTAAGGTACTAACACCAAAATACTTGCAATACGCCACATTCGTGTGGTGAACCCTTCGACAGGCTTCCTTCGACAGGCTTCCTTCGACAGGCTTCCTTCGACAGGCTCAGGACGAACGGTCAGTCCTACAGTGCACGGGTATTTGGAACCGCTATTTAGCGGCGCTTACTCGTATTTGACCTTGCCCTGTTTCAGTAGCCGGTAGCGCGCCAGATCGGTATCATACTGTTTGCTCAGGCCGATCAAATCCCGCTGTTTTTTGCTGATGAAGTCGTCGTTATCCTTTATCTGACGCATCAGATTTTCCATATCTGCCGTGAGTATCCCCGGTGTTTTCTGGCCGCTACGTTCGTAATCGGCGGCGCGTTTCTGCAACCTGGCCAGATTGTGCTGCAAACTGCGGGTATTGCTATTGGTGATATCGATGATGCTTTTTATGGCAGCCATTTTATTTTCATGCCCAATGCGCAGATCCCTTTCCGTGGTATAGGTCTGTAGCAGGATATTATCCTTGCGCTTGCGTTCGGCAATCTGTCGCTGTTTTTTCTGTTCTATTTTTTTGCGGCGGGCAATTTCGGCCAGTTCTGCTTTAGTCTTCGCTGCGGGTAGAACTTTGATGACAATACCTTGCTCGTTCAGAACCTCAATGCGATGCTGGGAAAATTCAGGTGGCACGTGGGTGCCGCATTCACGTATATTTTCATGGTTCTGCCAGCATCGGATGTCGCGTGCGCTGAGGCGGGTGCTGCTCATGATGAGACAGCTCAGTATAAAAATACGAATACCGGTAAGTTTTATCTTTTGGCTCATATTTCTGCTGGGTATAACGGTTTGTAGATCCAGCCTGGAAAAAAACTGTCCCGAATAAAGAATTCCGCCGCAAGCTGACGGGGTATTAAGCTGTAGCATGCTGGTGGGTTTTCCCTGGACTTCGCGCTTCTTCGCTCTACTCATTCTACTATTTTTCGCTGCAAGCAGCGGGGAATGACACCCAAAGAGATTAAACGATATTTGAATACCGAATTCTGTCTGTAGTCTCGTGGGTGGCAAATACCTTCTCCGCTTTTGCCGGAGTAGTGCGGATCTGTTGCCGTTGCCCGCACCGATTTTTCCGGGCTTGCCCTCTAGTGTAGCACTTGCCACCCATAAACTGGCAAGTCCTGCTCAAACCCCGTACTGCTTACGATAGGCGCGCACAGATTCCAGTTTGCCCTGCATTTCCGGTTCTTCTTCAAGATAGCGGATCAGGTGTTCGAGCGTGATGATGCTCAGCACCGGAATATTGTATTGCTGTTCCACTTCCTGAATCGCGGATAGCTCGCCGGTCCCTTTTTCCTGCCGATCCAGGGCAATGATGACGCCTGCGGGGGTGGCGTTGGCCTGTTCGATGATCTGCATGGATTCACGGATGGCGGTGCCGGCGGTGATCACGTCATCGATGATTAGCACCTTGTCGGCCAGCGGCGCGCCGACGATGTTGCCGCCTTCGCCGTGATCCTTGGCTTCCTTGCGGTTGAAACAGTAGGCCACATCCTGCTGATGGTGTTCCGCCAGAGCCACGGTGGTGACCGCCGCTAGCGGGATGCCCTTGTAGGCCGGGCCGAACATGACATCATATTCGATCCCGCTATCGACAAGGGCTTCGGCGTAAAATTGTCCCAGTCGGGCCAGTGAGCGGCCGGAGTTAAACAGACCGGCGTTGAAAAAATAGGGGCTGGTGCGTCCCGATTTCAGGGTGAACTCCCCGAAGCGCAGGACATTCAGCGACAGGGCGAATTCGATAAAGGCTTTCTGGTAGTGGTGCATGATGATCAGGGATTTGAGTGGCAAGGGAGACAGGCGTGTTTTTTAGCAGGTATGATACCCTTTTTTTCAAATCTCCGGAAAACAATCATGCGTGTCATTACGGCAAATGTAAACGGCATTCGTGCCGCCGCGAAAAAAGGGTTCTTCGACTGGCTCAAAGAGCAGGATGCCGATGTGGTGTGCCTCCAGGAAACCAAGGCGCAGGAACATCAGCTTGACGACAGCCTGTTCTATCCCGAAGGCTACTACTGTTATTATTTCGACGCCGAGAAAAAGGGCTACAGCGGGGTGGCGATTTATTCACGTACCGAGCCGGATACCATTACTAGCGGGCTGGGCTGGGAACATGCGGATAAAGAAGGCCGCTACATCCAGATCGATCTGGACAGGCTGAGCATCGCCTCCCTGTATCTGCCCTCCGGTTCCTCCAGCGAGGAACGCCAGACCAATAAGCTGAAATTCATGGGTGACTTTCTTGAGGATCTCAAGGCTATGCGGCGCCAGCGGCGTGAATTTATCATCTGCGGCGACTTCAATATCGTGCATAAAGAAATTGATATCAAAAACTGGAAAAGCAATCAGAAAAACTCTGGTTGCACCCCCGAGGAACGCGCCTGGCTGGATAAACTCTTTGATAAGGTGGGCTTCGTTGATGCCTTTCGAGAGGTGAACAGGGAAACGGATCAATATACCTGGTGGTCAAATCGTGGCAACGCCCGTGCCAACAACGTCGGCTGGCGTATCGACTACCAGATCATCACGCCGGGTTTGAGGGACAAGGTCAGGGCCGCATCTATTTACAAGGATAAATGGTTCTCCGACCATGCGCCGTTGATTATTGATTATGATGATAGTATTGCAGAATGACGGCTACTATCAGTAATCGTTACTAAATCGATTCGCTAACCAGTCAACCTCTTAAATCCTCAAAATAAGATAGAAATATTTTTCGGGCCATGATGCCTGAGATCTATGCCTGTGTGTTTGTGTTTAAAAACCGTCGTTAAATGTCATTGTCATAAAATGTTATATCTTGGTCATATTTATTTAATGCATTCGACGATGGAGTCCCCTGTCAGCTTGCTGCGACGGCGCCAGAAACTGAAGCCGGCTTTTTAAATACAAATATATCCAATAGGTTCAATAAGATAAGATTCAGGCTTATTACAGGCCAAAACCTCACTTTAATTGCGTTCTCACGAAAACATCACACTTTAGTCATGTTTGCTTAATATAACTGACATAAAATCTTCACACTTTTTGAGCAAGGCAGTGGTGCCGCCTATTGCAGCATCATGCCGATTCAGACTAAAACAGGAGCAAACTGAATGCAAAAACGTCTATTAACCGCTGCCATTGTAGCGGCTTGTGTGAGTATAAACCTTACTGCTGTTGCCGCTGAAAGCGGTAAAACCACCGTGGGCGGCAAGGCCTATCTGGATGTTACCAATATTAGTAAGAGCAGTGATGGACAAAAGACCGATCCAAGCGGGATGGGCGCCGATGGTAAACGTTTTTATCTGGGGGTTAACCATGTTTTTGACAATATGTTTTCAGCAAATTTAACCACCGACTTTAAATATGACAGCGGTAAAGCACAGGCAACCCAGCTGTATGTTAAAAAAGCATATCTACAAGTTAAATTTTCCGATGCTGCGGTGTTGCGGATTGGTTCTGCCGATTTGCCCTGGGTGCCGTTTGCCGAGCACATGTATGGGTATCGCTATGTAGAAAATGTTCTTATCGACAGACTCAAATTTGGTACTTCTGCCGATTGGGGTTTACACCTGAAAGGTAAATTGCTTAATAATTCCGTGCAGTACGCTGTTTCCATGGTTAATGGCAATGGTTACAAAAATCCTTCACGTTCAAAGAGCATGGATATCGAAGGTCGTATCAGTGCAACACCGGTAAAAAATCTTACCCTGGCGGCAGGGTTTTACAGCGGCAAACTGGGTCAGGAAACCCAGACGACCAGCACCGCTACGAATACAGCGACTCGGGTGAATTTCCTTGTCGATTATCGCCTTAGTATTGTTAATGTCGGTGCTGAGTATTTCAGTGCGGACAATTATACGAAAACAGCAGTGAAAACCGGCCCCAGTGACAAGGCAGCAGGTTACTCAGCGTGGGTTACCGTGAAACCGGCGAAAAAAATTGCTGTTTTTGCCCGTTATGATCATGCCCAGCCCAGCAAAGATCTGAATTCAAGCCTCAAAGATACTTACTATAACCTTGGGGTATCTTATCAGGCACGTAAAAATCTGGATCTGGCCTTGGTTTACAAGCACGATAAAGTCGAGAATGGCAGCATTAAAACCAGCAATGGTACCATCGGCGGCGTCAATCAAGGGAAATACGACGAAATCGGTCTGTGGGCGCAGGTTAAGTTTTAAGCCTGGATTGTTCGCACGACTTTTCAAGATAACGTGCTGAAAAATAATAACTAGATGGATTTTTATGGCGAGAGTTAATGGGTTCACTTGAGCCAATAAGCTCTCGCCATAAAAGCCGTTAAGACTATAAAAATTATCAACGGCATGTCCTTATGCAACGATTAAAATAAACGCTATTCATTCAGCGTTTATTTTTTATGTAAACATGACAGGATGTTTTGCTGAAAACAGTTTTGCCAATTTAATAAATTTCAGGTTCACCCTCGGGCCGATGGCGAAAACGATTGTAACCCCACCAGTATTGTCCAGGCCGTCGCAGAATAATTTTTTCCATATCGTGGTTCATGCAGGCCGCACCGGTTTCCACCTCTTTATCATATAGGCATTGACTGGCCGCTTCGAT
>DRJN01000048.1 GCA_011052165.1 Gammaproteobacteria bacterium | reverse complement strand
GCACAAACACCGTGCCCACCCTACAAGGTTACATTAAGCTCCTGAACGAGAAGAGAAAAGTTGGTAGCAAATGGGGCAGACTGGAATTTTATAATAGCCCCTTCCAGAGGCTTTCATCATACCACCCGCTCTGCGGGTGGTTGTTGATTATCCATGTTTAAGTGGTCGGTTTCTAAAAAATATGATTGAACAGGACAGACTGGTTTCAAAAGCACCCCTGGAGGGCGATGACATCATCGACCGCGCTATCCGTCCTGTGCGTCTGGATGATTATATTGGTCAGCCGGCCGTGCGTGAGCAGATGGAAATTTTCATCGAGGCCGCACGCAGTCGCAAGGAGGCGCTGGATCATGTGCTGATTTTTGGTCCGCCGGGGCTGGGCAAGACCACGCTCTCTCACATTATCGCCAATGAGCTGGGGGTGGAGATGAAGCACACCGCCGGGCCGGTGCTGGAGCGCCCGGGCGATCTGGCGGCAATGTTGACCAATCTTGAACCCCATGATGTGCTGTTCGTCGATGAGATCCACCGCCTGAGTCCGGTGGTGGAGGAAATCCTTTATCCGGCAATGGAGGATTACCAGCTCGATATCATGATTGGCGAAGGCCCGGCTGCACGGTCGATCAAGCTGGATCTGCCGCCTTTCACCCTGGTGGGAGCGACCACCCGCGCCGGGCTGTTGACCTCGCCACTGCGGGATCGCTTTGGCATCGTTCAGCGGCTGGAATTTTATAGCGCTAACGATCTGGTTAGCATTGTCAAACGTTCGGCCTCGATCATGAATCTGTATATCGATGAGGGCGGCGCCCTGGAGATTGCACGCCGCTCACGGGGCACGCCGCGAATTACCAATCGTTTGCTACGCCGGGTGCGGGACTATGCCGAGGTGAAAGCGGCGGGCAAAATTACTGAAGACGTGGCGCAGCGGGCGCTGGATATGTTGAACGTGGATGCCGAGGGTTTCGACATGATGGATCGCAAACTGATGCTGGCGATTATGGAAAAATTTTCCGGCGGCCCGGTCGGAGTCGATTCTCTGGCGGCAGCCATCGGTGAAGAGCGGGGGACTATCGAGGATGTGCTGGAGCCTTATCTTATCCAGCAGGGCTTTATTATGCGCACCTCGCGCGGACGCACCGCGACCCGCAATGCCTATTTGCATTTCGGCCTGAACATACCGGCACAGATGCGGGATTCTGAACCGGCTTCGCGGGACATGTTTTCATCGCAAGACGTCCATGAGTGATAACGTGAACACATTCCGTTGGCCGATACGGGTTTATTATGAAGATACGGATTCCGGCGGCGTCGTGTATTACGCCAACTATTTGAAATTTATGGAACGCGCGCGCACCGAGTGGTTGCGCAGCCTGGGTCTGGAGCAGGATGAACTCATTGCCCGGGAGTCGGTCATATTTGCCGTGCGTTCGGTGCAGGTGGATTATTTGCTTCCCGCCCGCTTCAATGAGGCCTTGACCGTCAGTGTCGGGGTGGTGGAGCAGGGCCGGGCGAGCCTGACCTTTGAACAGATCATTCGCCGCAATGACGATCCGGTAATCCTGTGTCAGGGGCGAATCAAGATCGCCTGCCTTGACAGTCAGAGTTTCAAACCGCGACGCCTACCTGCGGGCGTAGGCACCATTGGAGAATAGGGTTTGCCTGAACTTTCGATTTCCCATCTGATACTGAACGCCAGTTTTGTGGTGCAGTTGGTGCTGGTGCTGCTACTGCTGGTGTCGCTGGCTTCCTGGACAGTTATTTTTCTTAAAAGCGCGGTGGTGAGAAAGGCCCGCCTATCGGCGGATCGTTTTGAACGCAAGTTCTGGTCCGGTGCCGATCTGGGGGAATTGTATAAACGCCTGTCCAGCCAGCGTGGCCGCCTGACGGGCATGCAAATGATTTTTGAGGCGGGGTTCCGCGAGTTTGCGCAATTACGTAAAAACACCCATGTCGAACCTATGGCCGTATTGCAGGGTGCGCAACGGGCCATGCGCGTGGCACTGAACCGTGAAATCGACAATCTGGAAATGAATCTCTCTTTCCTCGCGACGGTTGGGTCCACCAGTCCCTATGTCGGCCTGTTCGGCACGGTCTGGGGGATCATGAATTCCTTCATGGCGCTGGGTGCGCTCAAGCAGGCGACGATCTCATCGGTAGCGCCGGGTATTGCCGAAGCCCTGATCGCCACCGCGATGGGCCTGTTTGCGGCGATTCCGGCGGTGATTGCCTATAACCGTTATTCCAACGATGTCGAGCGCATCATCAGCCGTTACGATATTTTTGTGGAAGAATTCTCGACTATCCTGCAACGGCAGGTCCATAACTGATATGTATTCCGCCCAACCTGGCCGGCGTATGCGCAAAAAACGCATCTCCGAAATCAACGTGGTGCCCTACATCGATGTGATGTTAGTCCTGTTGGTGATTTTTATGATTACGACACCGCTGCTGAGCCAGGGTATTAGCGTCGAATTGCCACAGATCCGCTCCAGACCGATTGAACAAAAGGACGAAGAACCGATCATTATTTCGGTGGACAGGGAGGGGCGTTATTATCTGAATCTGGGGGATAACCATGACCGGCCGTTGCAAACCGCTCAGCTGATGATCCGGATCAAGGCTGTATTGAAGCATCGCCAGGACAATATGGTGTATGTCAAAGGTGATAAAAATGCGAATTACGGCAAAGTTGTAGTCCTTATGGCCGAGCTGAAACAGGCAGGCGTCGAACAGGTTGGCCTGGTTACGCGGATGCCCGAAAAATCAGGCGCGCATTAAATGTGGCGGCAGATTCGTAATAACCCGCGGGCGGCGGTACTGGCGGTTCTTGCGCATATCGTTTTTATCGCTATCCTGGTGCTCAGCTTTACCTTCAGTCGTGATGAGACTGGAGGCGTAAAGAGGCCTGAGCCGGAGGTGATCAAGGCCCGGGCCGTTGATGAAAAACAGATCGATGCGCAAATGAAGCGTCTGCGTGATGCCAAAACGCGCAAGCAGCAGAAAATAAAAGAACAGGCCGACAGGAAAAAACAGGCGCGTTTGCGTGAGCAGGCTCGGCTGGCAGAGAAGAAGGCCCAGAAAAAGCGCAAGCAAGAGGCGATACGCAAACAGAAAGAAGTGGCAGAGAAAAAACGCCAGGCGCAGTTGAAAATAGAACAGCAACGGCAAAAGCGTCTGGCGGAAGAAAAGAAACGTCGTCAGACGGAACAGAAACGTATCAAGGAAGAAGAACGTAAGCGCCAGAAAGAACTGGCGCGTCAGGAAGCGGAGATGAAACAGAAGCTGGCCGCAGATCGTCGGCGGACGGCGGCTCAGCAACAGGCCAACCAGCGCGAGATCAGCAAATATCTGGGGCTGATCAAAAACGCCGTGACCCAGCACTGGACGCTGCCTTCGCAGGAGGTGAAAGGCCTCCGTTGTAAGGTAAAAGTCAGAATTATTCCCAATGGTGAAGTGATCGATGTGCAGATCATCAAAAGCAGTGGTAATCTTGCCTTCGACCGATCGGTGGAAACTGCCGTTTATCGCGCAGCACCCTTGCCGGTACCGAGTATTGATAGCGGCTTGTTTGACAAATTCAGGGAAGTGAAATTTTTATTTAAACCCCGAGATATATCATCTCGAACAGACAGCGTAAATTGAAAAACAGAAGCTAATACAGAACATGAAAAAACAGTTATCTTTTATTTTTGGTCTGCTCATGCTGGCTATCTCCCAGGCGCAGGCGGTACTGACGATTGAAATTACCCAGGGTGTGCAAGGCGCAACGCCCATTGCCATTGTGCCCTTCGCCTGGGCGGGCAATAATGCGCCACCGGAGTACATGAATAAAATCATCGCTGCGGATTTGCAGCGTAGCGGCTTCTTCAATCCCTTGCCGGAAGAGGACATGATCGCCACGCCCAGCGAAGCCGGCAAGGTGAATTTTGCCGATTGGCGCGCGTTGAAGGTGGACTATGTCGTTGTGGGCAAAATGATCCCGCAAATGGATGGTAGTTTCCAGATCCAGTTCCAGTTACTGGACGTGTATAAGGGCAAGCAGTTGGCCGGTTACAGCATTCGCAGCCGCAAGCCGAATTTACGCATTACCGCTCACCAGATCAGCGACATTATCTACAAGACCATTACCGGGGTGCGGGGCGCGTTTGATACGCATATCGCCTATATTACGGTGACCAAAAACCGCAAGGGCCAGAAACTTTATCGTTTGGCGATTGCAGACTCGGATGGGTTTGACGAGCAAATTATCTACGAGTCTACGCAACCGTTGTTGTCCCCAGCCTGGTCGCCGGATGGCAAGCGTCTGGCCTATGTTTCGTTTTTCGGTGGTCGTCCGAAAATCTATATCCAGAATATCCTCACCCGTAAGACAGAAGAAATAAGTGGTTTCAAAGGCATCAACGGCGCACCGGCCTGGTCGCCGGATGGCCGCCGCATGGCGTTGACCCTTTCCAAAGACGGCAATCCGGAGATCTATGTTGTCGATCTGAAAACCAAAAAATTCACCCGTATTACCCACCAGTATGCCATTGATACGGAAGCGACCTGGATGCCGGATGGCAAGGCTCTGATTTTTACCTCGGATCGTGGCGGTTCGCCCCAGCTTTACCGAGTGGAACTGAACCGACAGAGCAAGACAATAGGGCGACCGCGACGCCTGACGTTTGATGGCAACTATAATGCCCGCGCTTCAGTCTCACCAGATGGCCGGCGGGTGGCCATGGTGCATCGGGAACAGGGTAAATTTCAGATAGCCGTACTGGAACTGAAGACGGGGCGCTTCCAGATCCTGACTAAGTCCCGGCTGGATGAATCCCCCAGTTTTTCACCGAATGGTACAATGATTATTTACGCTACCGAGGATAAGTACCACGGTATTCTGGCGGAGGTTTCTGTGGATGGACGGGCGCATCAACGTTTGAGTCTGCAGAATGGAGATGTGAGGGAGCCGGCCTGGTCGCCGTTTAAATAACCATTTTGGTAATGACGCTGCGTGTTTATGATAAATATGATTTAACAACGAAGGTGAAAATTATGGGAAAAGGGTTTAAATATCTGCTTATCGCCATTTTTGTCGTGAGCCTGGCCGGTTGCAAATTTAGCCCCGTGAAAAACCGGGTCAGCGATAAAGATGCCGCTGCCCTTGCGGCCAAGCAGCAGAAACAGAAAGAAGCTGAAAATAGCGCGCAGGATCAGCGCTATGGCGCCGAGATGGGGGGTTCTTTTGTCGGCCGGGAACTGGAAGATCCCAACAGCCCACTGGCTAAACGCGTGTTCTACTTTGGGCTGGATAGCAGTACCCTGAGTCCGGAAGATCGTAATGTGATAGCCGCGCACGCCCGTTATCTTTCCGCGCACCCGAAAGTGACCGTCGTGCTCGAAGGTCACACCGATGAACGTGGCAGCCGGGAGTATAATATTGCCCTGGGCGAACGCCGCGCCAGGGCGGTTGAGCAGCTATTGCTGGTTCAGGGCGTGCCGTCATCGCAGGTACAGATAATCAGTTTTGGCGAGGAACGGCCCGTGGCGCTGGGCCACAACGAAGCCGCCTGGCGACTCAATCGTCGTGTAGAATTTCTCTATTCAGGATATTGATCATGCAGCGAACATTCTTATTTTCTGCCTTACTGGCCGTGTTGTGTCTGGGACCGGCAGCTCAGTCTGTTGCTCAGGAAGCGGCGTCGGGTAAATCAACCAAATCGACTCCTCTCATCCCTGCGCCACCGACCATCGAGGAGCGGGTGGGGCGGCTGGAACGGCTGATCAACAGTCAGGGACTGGTGGATATTCTGCTGCGCATGGAGAACCTGCAAAAGGATGTGCAGAATATTCAGGGTGATAATGAAGTGCAGACGCACAAGCTGGATGAACTGAAGAAACGCCAACGTGAGCTTTATATCGACATCGATCGCCGCCTGTTACAACTGGAACGCAAACAGACCACTCAGGCGCCCGTTGCCGTGGAGACGCCCCCCCCACTACCCGCCGCTCAGGGCCACGCTACGGCGGCGGCTGCTTCCATCTCAGGCAAGCCTGTGCCTCCTGCTGCCGCTACCATTGCGGGGGGTAAACCCACCAACGTTGCGCGTACGGCGGTTGCCGCTCAAGCAGTGGCGCCCAAGAAGGAGCTGGAAACAGAGCAGGCAGTTTATCAGAAAGCCTTTAATTTTCTGCGGGAATTGCGTTACGACAAAGCGGGATTGGCTTTTCGCAGCTTCATTGAAAAATATCCTGATGGTCGCTATGCCCACATTGCCCAGTACTGGCTGGCTGAATCCAGCTATGCACAGCGGGATTTTAAAACGGCGATTGTCGATTACCAGAAACTCATCGACAATTATCCCGGCAGCCCCAAACGCGCCGAGGCGATGTTGAAAATTGGCTACAGCTATTATGAGCTGAAAGACTACCCCAAAGCCCAGGCCATGCTTGAACGATTGCTGGCGTCTTACCCGAGCACCACGGAAGCCGGGCAGGCGCAGAACCTGTTGCAGAAAATCAAGATTAATAACGCTTCCTGATGCCGGGTCACTCACAGGAGCAGGATCGCCTGCGAGTCAGTGAAATTTTCTATTCCCTGCAAGGTGAAGCCCGCATGGTGGGGTGGCCCACCGTCTTTATTCGCCTGACAGGTTGTCCCCTGCGCTGTGTTTACTGTGATACCCGCCATGCTTTTCAGGGGGGCGAATGGATGTCATGTGCTGACATTCTTGAGCGGACTGCTGCTTTTCATCCACATTATGTTACGGTGACAGGGGGGGAACCCCTGGCGCAGAAAAATTGTCTAATTTTACTACAGCGCCTGTGTGATGCCGGTTATGCGGTTTCGCTGGAGACCTCCGGAGCACTGGATATCGCCGCCGTTGATCCGCAGGTGAGCATCGTCATGGACTTAAAAACACCCTCTTCAGGTGAAGAATCCAAAAACCGTTACTTGAATATCGCTGAACTCAAGCAAAGTGATCAGATCAAGTTCGTGCTGGGTGGACGGGAAGACTATGACTGGGCGCGCTTAAAACTGGATGAATATGCACTGCCGCAACGTTGCGAGGTGCTGTTCTCACCGGTACAGGG
>DRJN01000047.1 GCA_011052165.1 Gammaproteobacteria bacterium | reverse complement strand
GCGAGCCCCGCCCTACAGAATCTATGGTGACCGCGGAACCTGTAGGGCCGGGCTTGCCCGGCCGACGTCGTTGGAATCCGCAGATCTCAGGTGGGGTGGGGTGCCGGGAAGACCGTGGTCCATCTCCTATTCTGCTACCGCTTCCAGTGCAACGAATGCCCATATGTCAAGCCTGACCCTTTGAACTGGACGCTGGCGCCCTGCTCCGTCCGCACTGGTCTCCGGATAGACCCGAGAATCCCAATCTGCCAAGCACTAGAAGCGTTGCTTGATGAAGTACGCGCAAATGCCTATAATTCGATCGGCTACAGAGGTAAGCGGTGAACGAGGAATTGGCAAAGAGGCTGTCGCAATTGCGCAAGCTAAAGGGCGTGAGCCTACGGCAGGTGGAGGCGGCAACCGGAATCTCAAATGCATACCTTTCCCAATTAGAGCGGGGCGTGGCCACTCAGCCGGCTCCTGAAAAGCTCAGACGGCTAGCGGAGTTCTTCGGAATTCCTTATGAGACGTTGCTAGAGGCAGCGGGATACCTTGAGCAAGCGCCAGCGCGGGTGCACCGTTATGGTGCTGCGGTGGAGAAAACTACGCCTTTCCAGGACGCGGTACAATCTGCCGATCTAACGGAAAAGGAACAGGAAATGGTGATCGATTACATTGCGTTCCTGCAATCTCGGAAGAAGTAAGCGCTTGATAAACAGCGGAAGTATTTAACAAGCTGAAACTTTTAGGATACCTTTCCCGTAGCTGGCAATAGCTATGGCCGATAAATGCGTAACCGAGTGCGCAGCATCTTTTCCAAGTACCGAAACCAACCATACTGCTGGTTGGTTTTTTGTCTTGGTTGGAAGAGGGCGCGTAACGTTTGAACCGGGAGGCAACATGGCAAAGAAAAGGGCGACCCATACCCTGTGGACAAATCCCATGGACGACTGGACCCGTCTTTTTGAAGGCATCGAGATTACAGACAACGAAGTTGAACGGGCTGTGGAAAGCGCGGTAAGGGGGCTAAATAGAACAGAGATAGAAGAAAGGATAAAACCCTACGATACCCCTGTGACCAGCCAAACCCTGAGCACCTCGGTCGGGTAAGCATCTTCAGCCGCCAAGCACGGAGCATCGGTAACGGTGTTTCATTCCCCAAAAAAACTCAAGTTTTATGTTTTCGGGTCTAACGAGGACCCTCTTTCGCAATTCAGCTATGCTCCACAGGCACTCTATTTGCGGTGCTACCTGGACGGGTTAGACGCAGAGACTATTATTGAGGAAGGCAACTATTTCGATAGGGACTATTTGGCTGGATTTTCCGCTTTTTATAGTGTTAGGTTCGAAAGGCTACCCAAATATCTGTCGACGGCTGCATTTCTTCTCGGGGCCGAAATTTGGCAGGCGCCTTTTGCAGAGCGCCGCATCAGGGAAAACGAATGCTATTCGGCGCCTCAATAAACACTATCTGGGATTTATCGTCATTCGTCCTATCCATGCGGCACCGCTTGGTAGAACCGTCATGCGTTGGTATCCGGACGACGAACGTTACAAATCGACCCCCCGCGTGGTTGAGCCCGCACGGGAGTACAGGGTGCATTTGGCAGGCATTCTGCTCACAGTCAAGGGTCTCGCTTGGCAGCAACAGGACACCGGTGTGGGTGCTTGTGCCACGATAGGGCTTTGGACGATGCTTCATTCCTCTGCCTTCGATGATCACCACGCCATTCCGACTACTGCGGACATTACTCGTGCGGCGCACAAGCGCGCTTCATTGGGCACTCGTATGTTCCCCTCAACGGGACTCACTCTCCATCAAATATGTGAGGCCGTTAAGGAACAGAACCTTGCACCGGTGATATCTGAAGGCGATATCCAAAATGCGGGTAATGTCATTGGATTTAGTAAGGAACGGTTTGCTGCTTCCTGCGCCTCATTTATTCGCTCAGGATATCCTGTTCTCGTGATTGGTAAACTGGGCGAACTGGGAGGGCACGCAGTCTGTGCTGTCGGCTTCCGTTCTTGTGCGCCACCCGAAATACCAGAAGGACGGGTTTGCCTTCAGGATTCCGACGTAGAATACCTGTATATTCACGATGACAACATTGGACCGAGCGTTCGATTCAAGATTTCCACTGAACCTAACTCAGGCGTGGTTACCTTATCTCCGGATGCTCCTCCTCAGCGTAGCAAAAACCCTCGGTTCGATCGCAAAGAAAAGCACTACAATCAGTTCACGCCTACACAGCTATTGGTAGCCGTGCACAATGATTTGCGGACTTCCCCTGATAAGCTTCATGGCTCCGGTATTATGGTGGCTTCCACCGTAAGTCGGGTTCTGCAAACCCTGGCGAACCAGACAAATACGCCAGGACTGGGGCTCGCCCTATCGACACGTTTTATCAAGCTCGCGGGCTATCTGACGAATGAATTAGCAAATACCCTGGGTGCCAATCCGAAGCTATTGGGCCAGGTGCGGATGGCGCTGGCCGAGGACGTGCCGCCTATGAGCTTGCACATTGGCGTGGTTCGGATCGGCTTGGACAATTCCACCCCGCTAATCGATATTCTCTATGACACAACCGACAGCGACCGCAATCATCCGGTCTATGCCCACGTCGCATATTCATCATTCATGAAACCACTGATTGCGCAACTCGAGAAAGTGGGGGTTGGTGAATATGGAGTATGCGTGGAGGCTTTTTAGGGGATTATCCCATCCGCTGTTGAACTTCGGGAGGCGGCGGACTCCGTGGTCATGGATTTTAGGCGACCCTCGCGGTTTCGGGAACCCCCGGCGAGTGGGCATCCAGGGCGGTGACGAGCCGGGGCAGGTCGCGATAACCGCACACGCGACGAAGCCGTTGACGACGCGTGCCGAACGGCTCTTGAACCGGCGCAGGACGTCCGCGAGCCTCGCGTCGCCCTCGAGCGAGAGCAGCCAATGCAGATGATCGGGCATCAGCACCCAGGCGAGGGTGCCCGCCCCGAAGAGATGGGTGCTACCGCGTAATTCGCGGATGACGGCCCGCGCGCAAGCCAGATCCAGAAACCACGGGGTCCTATGGTGCCACCGTGGTGACGCTATAGCATCGGCCGTGTTGCAAAATACG
>DRJN01000046.1 GCA_011052165.1 Gammaproteobacteria bacterium | reverse complement strand
CCGGACGGGCTGCTGGCTATCGGTGGCGATCTGAGCATTGAGCGCTTGCTGGCGGCGTACCGGCGCGGGATCTTTCCCTGGTACAGTGGTGATCAGCCCGTTTTGTGGTGGTCGCCGGATCCGCGTTCAGTGCTGGCGCCGGGGAAACTGCGGATTTCCCGTAGCTTGCGCAAGATCTTGAAAAAGAACCCCTTTCGCGTTTCTCTGGATGAAGCTTTTACTGAGGTGATTTATGAATGCTCCCAACCGCGTAAATATGAGTCAGGCACATGGATTACCGATGAAATGCAGCAGGCTTATATCCGCCTGCATGACGCCGGCCATGCCCATTCAGTCGAATGCTGGCAGGGGGACAGACTGGTGGGTGGTTTGTATGGTATTGCACAGGGAAAGGTGTTTTTTGGCGAATCTATGTTTGCCCGTGTCAGTGATGCGTCCAAAATTGCTTTTGTCTATTTGGTTCGGCAGTTGCAGTGCTGGGGCTTCGGCCTCATCGATTGCCAGATTCAGTCAGAACATCTTGATCATTTTGGTGCAGAAAACATTCCCCGCAATGTTTTTATACATAGTCTTGAACATTTTACGGTCCTGCCCGATCATAAGGGCTGCTGGGACTTTGAACCTGAGCTGATTGAGACTATCGTCCGCACTGGCGGGAAAATGGATGAATGATGAACTGACACTCCACCGGTTATTGAGTGCATTGCCATTTTATGTCACCCCGCCCTACCCCTGTAGCTACCTGGATGATCGGCAGGCCAGCACTGTGTTTGTCGATCCCGCCTTTCCGCTCAGTATGGAACAGTATAGTCAGTTGGCGAACCTGGGTTTTCGGCGCAGTGGCGATCAGGTTTATCGTCCAGAATGTGCAAACTGCACGTTGTGTATCCCGGTGCGTATCCCGGTTAATGCGTTCAGGCCAAATCGCAGCCAGCAACGCTGTTGGCGCAGAAACGAAGATCTGCGCATCAACGTGGTTGATGCCGTTTTTCGGGAAGAACACTTTAAACTCTATCGCCGTTATATGTCATCCCGTCATGCTGGCGGCGACATGGATAAGGATGATCCTGAGGCTTACCAGAGTCTGATTACTGCGCGCTGGTGTGACAGTGAGCTGATCGAATTTCGGTTGCAGCAAGAACTGCTCGCGGTTGCGGTGGTGGATCAATTCGAGCGGGGGCTGTCAGCTGTTTACACCTTTTTTGATCCCGAACTGGGCAAGCGCAGTCTGGGAGTCTACGCAGTGTTGACTGAAATTCGCATGATTCAGGAAGCGGGACAGGACTGGCTATACCTGGGTTACTGGAATCCGCAGTCGCCTAAAATGGCCTATAAAAACAATTACGCGCCATTGGAATTTTTCGATCAGCAGGGTTGGACAAGGGTGGAAAAAATCGCCTTGTCTTAAAGGGAATAACAATATTAATCAATTATTAATACTGATTGATTAAAGTAAATTATGGTTTGTTCGAGGTTTCCTGAAATAGTTCTTTCGAGATCGATGATCGGATTTGGCGCCCATCTGCAAGCGAATAGATTCAAAAAAACGGTCTCATGGCGGATACTGAATAACAAAACAAACCGTTAGCAGCCGTCAGGTGAAATGTCTTTTGAATATTTTGTCCGTTTCAGGCATGATGCGCGCTGAGTAAAGTCAGGTCACAAACAGGCATTAATACCGAATGGCGAAAGAAGAACACATTGAAATGGAAGGCACGGTGAGTGAAACCCTGCCCAATACCATGTTCCGCGTAGAGCTGGAAAATGGTCACGTAGTGACCGCGCATATCTCAGGCAAAATGCGCAAACATTATATCCGTATCCTCACGGGCGATAAAGTCACCGTCCAGCTGACTCCCTACGACTTAAGCAAGGGTCGCATCGTTTTCCGCGGCCGCTAGACCTGTATTTGTTGGGCTTCGCGTTGCTTAGCGCCAACCTGCCATCCGCAGGTTGGCGCTGAATGAAATGAAGCCCCACAACTCAGCAGCAATACTCCTTAGTTAGTGCGTTGCCAGTTCTTCCCTGCTTTCCAGTTCAAAGCTGAATTCACCATTTTTTACGGTGATCCTGATCTGTCCACCGCCCGCCAGTTTGCCAAATAGCAATTCTTCTGCCAGGGGTTTCTTGATCTTGTCCTGAATCAATCGCGCCATGGGTCGTGCGCCCATGGTGGGATCATAGCCGTGTACTGCCAGCCAGGTCCGTGTCTCGTCATCCATATGCAGACTCACGCCCTTTTCTTCCAGTTGGCCTTCCAGCTCGAATATAAACTTGTCTACCACCCGCCCGATAATCTCCGGTCCGAGCTGCTTGAAGGAAATAATGCCATCCAGACGGTTGCGGAATTCCGGGGTAAAGGTCTTCTTGATGGCTTCCATATTATCGTTGGAATGATCCTGATGCGAAAAACCAATGGAGGCGCGGTTGATGCGATCGGCACCGGCGTTGGAGGTCATGACCAGAACCACATTGCGGAAATCCGCTTTGCGGCCATTGTTGTCGGTCAGGGTGCCGTGATCCATTACCTGCAATAGCAGGTTGAAAACTTCCGGGTGAGCTTTTTCAATTTCATCCAGCAACAGCACGGCATGCGGGTGCTGGTTGATTTCTTCGGTCAGCAGACCACCCTGATCATAGCCGACATAGCCTGGCGGTGCGCCAATCAGGCGAGACACGGTATGACTTTCCATGTATTCGGACATGTCAAAACGAATGAACTCGATGCCCATGATGCGCGCCATCTGTTTGGTCACTTCGGTCTTGCCTACCCCCGTAGGGCCGGCAAACAGGAAGGAACCAATGGGTTTGTCTTCGTGCCCCAGTCCGGCGCGAGACAGCTTGATCGCCGCCGAGAGGCTGGCAATGGCCTGATCCTGGCCGTAAATGACCAGCTTCAGATCCCGTTCCAGGTTACGTAGTACTTCCATATCGGTGGACGATACAGTTTTTGGCGGAATACGGGCAATTTTGGCGACGATATTTTCAATGTCGCGCACACCAATGGTTTTTTTGCGTTTGGAGGCAGGCTGCATGCGTTGGTTCGCCCCGGCTTCGTCAATGACATCAATCGCCTTGTCGGGCAAATGGCGGTCATTGATATAGCGCTTGGACAGTTGCGCAGCCGTGCGCAAGGCCTGGCGGGTATAACGGACTTCGTGATGATCTTCAAAACACGTTTTGAGTCCTTCCAGAATCTGGATACACTCCTCGACGGTGGGCTCGGAGACATCCACCTTCTGGAAGCGCCGCGCCAGCGCCCGATCCTTTTCAAAAATACTGCGGTATTCCTGATAGGTGGTCGAGCCGAGACATTTGAGTTCGCCATTAGACAGTACGGGTTTGATCAGGTTGGAGGCATCCATGGCCCCACCGGATGCGGCGCCGGCGCCAATAATGGTATGAATTTCATCAATAAACAGCACCGATCCCGCATCCTTTTTCAGCTCGGCCAGAACCGCCTTGAGACGTTTTTCAAAATCACCGCGATACTTGGTGCCCGCCAGCAGCGCACCCAGATCCAGTGAATAGATGGTATAGCTGTTGAGAATTTCCGGTACCTCGCCATCGACGATTTTTTTCGCCAGGCCCTCAGCCAGCGCCGTTTTACCGACCCCGGCTTCGCCGACAAACAAGGGGTTGTTTTTGCGGCGGCGGCAGAGGATCTGAATGGTGCGTTCAATTTCATGCTTACGCCCGATCAGCGGATCAATTTTGCCGTTGCGGGCCTGTTCATTCAGGTTGGTGGTGTACTGTTGCAGTGGATTCGGTGCGGCGGTCTCACCATGTTCCTCATCGCTGTGGAGGCCGGTTTCCCCCTGCTCGTTATCCGGTATCCTTGAAATGCCGTGGGAAATATAGTTGACGACTTCGAGGCGGGAAATATCCTGTTTCTTCAGGAAATAGACCGCCTGAGACTCCTGCTCGCTGAAAATAGCCACCAACACGTTAGCACCGTTGACTTCACGTTTTCCGGACGACTGTACGTGGAAAACCGCGCGCTGCAGGACACGCTGGAAACCCAGCGTGGGCTGGGTCTCACGCTCCTCAGCCATGGGCATCAGGGGCGTGGTTTCATCCAGAAAGGCGGAGAGATCCTTACGCAGGGATTCAAGACTGGCGCCACAAGCGCGCAGAATACTAATGGCCGCATCATTATCCAGTAAAGCCAGGAGCAGGTGCTCGACGGTCATGAATTCATGATTCAACTGCCGTGCGCGTTTAAAGGCGTTATTCAGTGTCAGTTCCAGCTCTTTGTTTAACATGCCGATTTCCTTCTACTCAATTGATTCAACTTTCTGCTTCCATCGTACATTTCAGTGGATGTTCGTTCTGGCTTGAATAATCATTGACCTGAACCACTTTCGTTTCTGCGATATCACGCGGATAGACGCCACAGATGCCTTTGCCCCGGGTATGGACATTGAGCATGACACGAGTCGCTTTCTCACGATTCATACCAAAAAACATTTCAAGAATATGCACAACGAATTCCATAGGAGTGTAATCGTCATTTAGCAGCACAACTTTATACATTGATGGCGGTTTTAACTCAGGTTTTGCATATTCCAGCGCCAAACCATCATTAGAATCCCATTCTGGGGTGTCATTTTCTCGGTTACTCATAGATAAGGATTTTAGCCGAACCTTTGTTTCACTGCCTAGTCCTATATAACGGCATTCTCTGGACAGGATTTTTCTCCATCGTTCAGGGAAGGTCTGTTTAGCTTAATTGGGCGCACAAAAAGCGGATTCAATCCCTGTCTGTCTAGGGATATTATTTTGTGCTTTTTTTCACATGCAAGTTCAGAATTATTGGCTATAGTTGTTGTAAACAGGGTCAAGATTAAAACCCTGTTAAATATAGGCAATTATTGACTCGCAGGACGCCAGTCAAGCGGTCGGCGTCTGAGAAGTTATAGCGACAAGGAGACTAGGACGGCATGTCTACGGGTACAGTAAAGTGGTTCAGTAACGCAAAAGGGTATGGTTTTATCGCGCCTGAAGAGGGAGGCGATGATATCTTTGCTCATTTTTCTTCCATCACAATGGAGGGGTACAAAACGCTCAAAAAAGGGCAGGTAGTCGAATTTGAGTGCATCCAGGGTCCCAAGGGGCTGCATGCAACGGCTATCAAATTGAGCAATTCCCCACCCTCATCAGAACAGGTAGGTTTGCATTGAAAACGCTCTCGACGCCCTGAACCCGACCATATATTAATCGTTGCATAAGTATTTGCATCATAGCCCCCTCTCCCTCCGGGAGAGGGTTGGGGTGAGGGGATAAAATACATGCGAATACTTATGTAATGATTAATACCTCGACAGGGCGTTGAGAACGTGTTGTTGTGGCTACATTTTTTCGATTATCGCATCGCCAAAGCCGGAACAGCTGAGCAAGGTGGCGCCCCCCATCAGGCGTTCCAGATCATAGGTGACGGTTTTCGCCGATATGGCGGCCGACATTCCCTTGACTACCCGATCAGCCGCGTCTGTCCAGCCCAGGTGTCGTAACATCATTTCGGCGGACAGAATCAGGGAACCGGGATTGACCTTGTCCTGACCGGCATATTTGGGTGCGGTGCCATGGGTCGCCTCGAACAGGCCGATGGTATCAGACAGGTTGGCGCCGGGGGCAATACCGATACCGCCTACCTGGGCGGCCAGTGCGTCTGAAATATAGTCACCATTGAGATTCAGGGTGGCGATCACATCGTATTCTTCCGGACGCAGCAGGATCTGCTGCAGGAAGGCGTCGGCAATCACATCCTTGATAACTATTTCCTTGCCGGTGTTTGGATTTTCGAAAGAACACCAGGGACCGCCATCAATATCGTTAGCGCCAAACTCTTCTCGCGCCAGCGCATAGCCCCAGTCCTTGAAGCCTCCCTCGGTAAATTTCATGATATTGCCTTTGTGTACCAGGGTCACAGAGGCCCGATCATTATCTATAGCGTACTGAATGGCGCGGCGCACCAGGCGCTGCGTGCCTTCCCGCGAGACGGGCTTGATCCCGATACCGGACGTTTTGGGAAAACGGATTTTTTTTACCCCCATTTCATTCTGCAAAAAGTCGATGACTTTTTTAACTTCGGCGCTACCTGCGGCCCATTCGATGCCGGCGTAAATGTCTTCCGAATTTTCACGAAAAATAACCATGTCGATTTTTTCCGGCGCCTTCACCGGACTGGGCGTACCCTTGTAGTAGCGCACCGGACGCAGGCAGACATAGAGATCCAGAACCTGGCGCAAGGTCACATTAAGCGAACGAATACCGCCGCCCACGGGCGTGGTCAGCGGTCCCTTGATGGCGATACTGAAGTCACGAATGGCATCCATGGTCTCATCCGGCAGCCACACATCCTGACCATAAACGCGGGCGGATTTTTCACCTGCAAAGATTTCCATCCATGCGATCTGCCTGCGGCCGTCATAGGCTTTTTCCACTGCGGCACCAATAACCTTGCGCATTACTGGGGTTATATCCACGCCAATACCATCCCCTT
>DRJN01000045.1 GCA_011052165.1 Gammaproteobacteria bacterium | reverse complement strand
GGATGAGGAAATTGCCTTTCTTGAAAACCAGCGTTCACAATTGTCCGACTACATGCAGCAGACCGGCCTGCGTCTGGATGCGTTACGCTTGATCATTGCGGCTTGATCCGCCCGCTTCCCAACCCCCCCCTCCCCCTCCCACTCACGGGAGAGAGGTTGGGAAGCAGGTATAATAATCACGCACCCGCCCGGCAAACACCGCCACCTCTTCCTCTGTCACCAGCGCACTTTCTTCCAGCATCGGCAAGTCTGGCAGACCGTCCCGCAATACCGCGGCAAACAGGCCGTTGGTTTGGCCTGTTTGCTCGTCCTGTTCATTAAAAAGGGGCGTACTGCCCAGGCCGCAACTGGGCGAACGGGATTTGAATATCAGCCCGGCACAGCTCTTTAATATTTCGCACTGCAGCTGCGCATAAGCCTGCAACCGGTCGCTGATGTCGTGGGAGGGATCGGTCACGCCCCGCGACCGGATCCCGGCTGATGTTGTCACCAGTTGTACCGGCGCACGCGGCACGCCCAGGCCGATCGCGACTTCTGGACAAAAAGGCAGTAACTCAAACTCATGCGCCAGTTTCATAATTAACGGGTAGCGCTTTTGTGCGCCGTCATAACGCACCCGCTCCCCCAGCAGGCAGGCGCTCACGGCAATATGAATTTGAACGGTGGAAATACTCATCACTTTGGATAACTACACACCCTCCACATCATTAATTTTACCGGCCAGTGCCATTTGAATCTCTCCGGGTTTGATTCCCCGCTGCTTGCAGCGAAAAACAGTAGGATGGGTAGAGCGAAGGGAAACCCATCAGTATGCACAGCTTAATACCCCGTCAGCTTGCTGCGGGATTGTTTATTGGCAATCAGTGGGTTATATCCTTTATTGGCCATTGCTTTGCGGATGCAATATCAGTGTTGTGGTATCCGCCTTGACCCTGACTTTAGGCAACCGGGGTCGTAGCATTGTGATGACCTGTTCTGCCGTGGCGCGATAGCCGGTGAGTTTGCCGCCATATAAACTCAATAGCGCAGGTGAACTCATATGCAACACCGTATCCCGGGGCCGGTTGAAGAAACTACCTTTCGCTTTAGGTAACACACGCACACCGGCGAAGACGTCGATGATGTTCGTTCCCCCATGAGGAAAATAATAACGATAAACGGCCTGTAAATAACGTATTTCTTCTTCCGTGGGGCTAACCGTATCAGGATCACCCTGGAAACAGGTTTCTGTGGTACCCACCAGGGTCTTGCCTTGCCAGGGCATGACAAACACGGCACGTTTGTCGGTGGGCGCTTCGAGATAATAAATCGCCGAGGGCGCAGGCGCATCCAGCAACACATGCGCACCCTGCACCCGATCCACCTCCAGCCGGGACGCCTGCGGCGCAATCCTTTCCAGTACTGTATTTATCCACGGCCCGGCGGCATTCACCAGGGCATGACAGGCAAGCTGTTTTTCTCCGTTCTTGTCCCGGTAGCGAAGCTGATAAATATTATCTTCATAGCCTGCCGAAATAGCCTCTGCCGGGCAGATCAGTTTTGCACCCAGTTCAATCGCTGACCGCATAACTGCGCGAGTCAGGGCGGCGTCATCCGTTTGCGCATCCCAGTACCGGTATAGCGCAGATAGATTTTTAGTTTGCAAGCCATCCTGAGACAGGCACTGTGTTTTGGGGAAATGTTTGAAACGGGCCAGTGGTTTTAATCCGCCCAGCAGCGCATACACGCTCAGTCCCAGCCGAATTTGCCAGGATTTTCGGGTACTGCTTTTATAAACGGGAATATGAAAGGCGACCGGCCTGACCAGCTCGGGGGCGATACGCAAAAGGATCGCTCGCTCCCGAAGCGATTTTCTCACCAGGCCAAACTGAGCCGTTTCAAGATAACGCAATCCCCCATGAATCAGTTTACTCGAACGGCTTGAGGTTGCCGATGCAAGGGCCTCCTTCTCTAACAGTAAAACCCGGTAACCCGCTGCTGCGGCGGCCTGCGCTACCCCCACACCCTGAATACCGCCGCCGATGATCAAGATGTCGTAATCGACTTTGCTCACACTCTGGCACCCTCCTGCAAGTTGGCCAGCATCTCGCCGATGGCGAAGGTCTCAACCAGATCCACCCCCCGGCCAAGCACTGTTCGCGCTCTCCTGACATCGGTGCATTCATACACGGCCAGATGTGAGCCTGGCACCTGCAAAGGACCTTCGGCAGGCAGGCTTTCAATATCACAAAACAGGTACTCCGCCTTCAATGCCTGCACCCGAGGCTGACTCAGGGTATGCCAGTCATCGGCCACCACCGCAATGGGTTGGCGACCCCGTTCGCGTATTTTTTCCAGCGCCGGGAGGGAATAGGAAATCATCACGCATTGCCCCAGCACGGGTTGCAGATCAGTCAGCACTTTCGCCAGCATTCCATTCTCATCAAAGTAGGCAAGGCTGATGCGTTTGAGTTCAATGAATGCCGTGATACGAGGATAGGCCTGCAATAGATCAGCGAGATCTTTTAATCGGGAAAGGGGCTCCTGACGGTTTGGGTTGTCAGGCTGCGCCGGACCACGGACCGAAAAAGTTCGCACTTCCCGCCAGTCATAGTCATGCAGTGCCCCGGATCGGTGGCACAAACGTCGCAGATCCCGGTCATGAAACAGCACGGCAACACCATCGGCGGTCAGTTGCACATCCACTTCAATGAAGCGAGCACCGGCAGTAATGGCGGCAATAATACCCGCAAGTGTGTTTTCGGGGTAGTGGCGAGGATAGCCACGATGGGCGATCAATTTGTTAGCCGCTGAAATCAAATCATTCATCTCACTAAACTCTGGTATACTCGTGGGCCGCGTTTTTATAGCCCAATTATCATGCTCCAGCACCTTTCCACTATCCAGATCATTGCCGTTGCTATCCTGCCGACGTTATTTGCGATTATCGTGCATGAAGTCGCGCATGGCTGGGTGGCCAAACAGTTGGGTGACCACACAGCCGATATGCTTGGGCGTCTGACCCTGAATCCGATCAAGCATATTGATCCCGTCGGCACCCTGCTGGTACCGATTATCATGATCGTCACCCTCGGCATCGCCTTTGGCTGGGCCAAACCGGTGCCCATCGATTACCGCAATCTGCGCAATCCCAAGCGTGACATGGTGCTGGTCGCCGCAGCCGGGCCGGCGTCCAATTTGCTCATGGCCCTGGCCTGGGCGCTGATCGCCAAGGGGGCCATGCTCCTGCCCGCCAGCATGCTGTTTGCCTCACAGCCGCTGATCTACATGGGTAGCATCGGCATTCTTATCAATGTGCTACTGATGGTATTCAACCTTATCCCCTTGCCGCCGCTGGATGGCGGGCGTGTGGCCGTCGGTCTGCTGCCGTCAAACCTGAGCTATTCACTAAGCAAACTGGAACCCTACGGCCTGTTCATCATCCTTGCCCTGTTCGCCACCGGTTTCCTGTCGAAACTTATCTGGCCGGCTATCTCGCTTGTCTCGGGCGCTATCCAGGCCCTCATCGGTCTGTAAAACCCCAGGGATCCGGAAATTCAGACCAGAGCCAGCCGGTGTAACGAAACAAAATGCTGGTTCTCGTCAAACTCCAGTTCAAATAGCCCCGACACCCCTGCATGGCTCAGATAGGGACGCAGAATAGCCGCAGGAAAACGCAGTTTCTGACCGTCCAGGCTTTTTACCTGCACCATCTTCACCTCCCCCTGATAATAGCGACGATAGGTTTGTGCCGGCAGACTAAGGCTAAAACGGATTCGAGCCATTTATTATAATTCCTTAATATTCAATACGCTGTCAATAATCAGGGACAAATCGGGGAAGACGGATAGTTAATTATAGGTGTAGAATCATGATTCAGGAACCGCCCACTCAGGGCAAATGCCTGTTTGGAATCCGCCCCCCCATCTTGTTTCAGGGGCCAATGATGATTACAACGACGATTATAAAGAGAGAGTAAACGAGCTTATGAAATTTACATTTCCAACTGCAAAATACTTTATGAAATCCCTGGTCATCTCCACCGTTCTGGGTTTAGTGGCCTTTTTTCTTGCCCCCCAGCTTGCCATTGAAAACCTCGGTGCCGCCCGTGGCTTTGCCTATGGCGTGTTGACCGGCGCGCTGATCGGTTCTCTGCTGGCGGCCACGCGTATCATCCCTGCTGCGGCTGGCAAAATGGAATCTATTTTTGTCGGCAACCTGGCTTTTCGCGCCTCAAACAGCGCGGTGCATGAACTATTTGAACAATATGGCGAAGTCCATGCGGTGCGCCTGATGACTGATCGCGTCACCCGCAAACCCCGTGGTTTCGGTTTTGTGGAAATGAACCATCACGATGCCATGAAAGCGATTAAGGCCCTGCAGGGCGAAGAGTTCCAGGGCCGGGAACTGAAGGTTAATATCGCTAATGAAAGAAAACCGCGAGAAGAAATCAGCGCCGCCCATAGCTGACAGCCATCAAGCACGGGTATCAAAAAGGGAGCCTTCGGCTCCCTTTTTTTGTGAGATCATCTGTCTGTTAGACTCGGACTTCCAGCAACTCCACCTCAAACATCAGGATCGCGTGAGGCGGGATC
>DRJN01000044.1 GCA_011052165.1 Gammaproteobacteria bacterium | reverse complement strand
GCAGGCAGCACAGGAAGAAGTGAATACCTTTCAACAGATCTTTGGAACTGCACCGCAGGTAGCAGTGCCTCCAACATTTATCTGGACTGAAGATGTGGAAAATGCCTGGGCAGCGGCGGGTGTGGCTGTGGTCGTTACGCCGGGGTGTCGTTATGAGACCCGTGACGATGCGGGTAGCCCTGCGGGTCGGGGGCGACCGATTTATAGCGGACAACTCAGTCAGAGTAATATCGTTTACCTGGTGCGTGACGAATATTTTGAACCTTCACTGGGACACACTGCTCCTCAGGCGCTCGACCGATTGTCAGCGAAGACCCACCTGGGGCGCCCGACCCTGTATGAGACGCATCGCTTCAATTTTCTCGGTAGCGAAGAAAAGAAAAACAGGGCACTGGAAGAACTCGAACGCCTGTTGAGCATGGCTATAAAGCAATACCCGGATCTGGCATTTCTCTCCAGCATTAAACTGGCAAACATTCTGAGATCCCGCGATCCGGTATGGCTGGAGCTGTGGTCACGGCGCAGGTTGCACATCTGGATATCCCGACTTGGAGAGCTTCCACGCCTGCGCAAACTGGGCTGGCTCACTGGCTGGATAGTCCCCGCAGGGCTGTTATGGGGGCTGACCAGGTGAAGACTGATCAATCGCGCAAAGCGGATGCCCCGAAGTTCTCGGTGATTATTCCAGCCTATAATTCGGCTGCAACGCTGGTGAAGGCGGTGGAGTCGGTGATCGAACAGTCCTGGCCGGCTAACGAGATCATCGTCATCGATGACGGCTCTACTGACAATACACTGCAGGTAATCCGTCAATTTGGTGACAGAATCCGTCTTATTCAGCAGGCCAATAGCGGGGTTTCAGTAGCGCGTAACCGGGGTGCGGATGCCGCAACCGGAGACTGGCTTGCCTTTCTGGATGCTGATGACTGGTATTACCCTGACCGACTCAGATGGCATGCCGAATGGATTACATGTGATGGCAGTCTGGATTTTCTGACAGGCGATTATGAATACTGGAGCGAAGATGGCAGCCTGACGGGTACCTCGATGGCTATGCACGCATCAGGTTGCGCAATGCTTGAAAAGGCCGATGGTGCTAAAAAAGTGGTAATGGATGAAAATGATATCGAGGGTTTCGTCGCGGATCATTTCGGCGATATGCATACCTTGAGCGTGCCGCGTAAAACCTTTCAGGCGCTAGGGGGTTATCCGCCCGGTTTCAAGGTGTGCGAAGACTTTCACTTCCTGGCACGCCTGTGTGCCGTGAGTCGCCGGGTCGGTGTGGTCTGTCAACCGCTGGCTGTCTATCTGATTCACGGGGCCAGTGCTACACGATCCGATCCGTTGAAGGCTCAGGAATATAATCTGCAGGCGCTACTTGACCTCAAGCATCTGGCCGACGATTTCCCTGTACCGGTTAAACGTGCCGTTATGGCACGATTGAGAACCGGCCGTCTAAATCTTGCCTATGCACTGGTTAAATCAGGCCGGAAGCGGGAGGCACTGGGCACAGTCCTGCCTTCTCTGGTTGAAACGCCCGGCTGGGCGTCATATCGTAATATCCTGAGTATTCTGATAGGATAATCTGATAGGATAAATAGGCTGCGGCGGGCAAATGGCAGCGCTGATATCCGGCACCTGTCAGGCAAGCAAATACAGCTGGAAACCGTTAAGCGGGCCGGGTTAGATTACCGGTTCATCGAAGGGGAAATCAATTGGTAAGTCAGACAGTAAGATCGCGGGCACCGTTGCGGCTCGGACTGGCCGGGGGCGGAACGGATGTGTCGCCCTACAGCGAGATGTTCGGGGGCAATGTTCTCAATGCCGCCATTGACATGTATGCCTACTGTACCATCAGCACCAGTAACGATGGCAGGCTGGAATTTCGCGCGGCAGATCTTGGTGAAAGCTGGACCTCAACCGCCGAAACTGAGCTGACGCTCGAAGGCCCTCTCGTCCTACACAAGGCGATTTACAACCGCGTCATCAGGGATTTCAATGGTGGCAAACCACTTGCTGTCAAGGTTACCACCAGCGCCGATGCGCCGCCCGGAAGCGGCCTTGGTACCTCGTCAACAATGGTAGTGGCGATTCTTCGTGCCTACCAGGAACTGTTGAAGTTACCACTGGGCGAGTATGATCTGGCACAACTGGCTTTTGATATTGAACGTAAGGATTGTGGACTGGCCGGAGGCAAGCAGGATCAGTATGCGGCCACCTTCGGCGGCTTCAATTTTATGGAGTTTTTCGCAGATGACCGGGTGATCGTCAACCCGCTGCGTATACGTGTTGAAATTATTAACGAGATAGAGTGCAGTATGCTGCTTTATTTTACCGGCCAATCAAGGGAATCAGCCAATATCATCAAGGACCAGATACATTCCGCCGAGTCAGGTGATGACAAATCACTGCAGGCCATGCACCGGGTCAGGCGAAGTGCTGTGGAGATGAAGGAAGCGCTGCTCAAGGCCGAGGTAAAGTCCATGGCAGGAATCCTGGGTGAGGCCTGGCAGGCAAAACGCGATATGGCGCGGTCAATTTCAAATACGCTTATTGACACGATATATGACCGCGCACTGAGTGCCGGTGCCCTGTCAGCAAAGATATCCGGTGCCGGCGGTGGCGGATTCATGATGTTGTTTGTCGAGCCAACATCGAAGCTCGATGTCATGGCGGCATTATCCGATCTGGAAGGTTCGTTTTATCGGTTCCATTTTACCAAGGAAGGCGCGCAGGGCTGGTTAGTGTGAAAAATGATGTAATCCTCAGGGAAATCAAGGATTCGATCAGCATCAAGCAGAAAATTCTCGAGGATTTGGCGCTCATCCATTTGATACAGGAGGTTGCGGATGAATGTATCGCGGCTTATTCACGGGGCAACCGAATCCTGCTTGCAGGTAATGGCGGCAGTGCCGCTGATGCACAGCATATCGCCGCGGAGTTGGTCAGCAGGTATGCGTTTGACCGGCCCGGTCTGCCTGCCATCGCATTTACCACGGACACCTCAATATTGACCGCCATCGGCAATGATTATGGCTATGAGCAGATCTTCCGCCGTCAGCTTGAGGCCAATGGCACGCAGGGTGATGTTTTTATCGGTATCAGTACCTCAGGTAATTCGCCAAATATCCTCGCAGCGCTGCAGTGCGCACGGGAGCTCGGCATCATTGCGGTAGGCCTGACGGGGCAGGGAGAAATAAACATGCAGCAGCACTGCGACTATTGTATCAGGGTACCCTCGGAGAGTACGCCACGCATCCAGGAATCACACATTCTGCTGGGCCACATCATCTGCGGCATGGTCGAAGGCGCGTTATTTGACAAGCAGACGAACAGCAGATGAGAGCCATAGTTCTTGCTGGTGGGTTAGGCACGCGACTCGCCCGGGTTACCCGTGACATTCCAAAACCCATGGCACCGGTGGGCTCACGCCCATTTCTCGAGTACCTGCTGGATGACCTGGTTGAGCAGGGCGTCGAGCAGACGGTACTGGCGGTTTCATACAGGTGGGAAGTGATTCGGGAGCACTTTGGTTTGGTATACCGGGGCATGGAGCTGGGCTACTCGGTTGAAGAAAACCCGTTGGGTACGGGAGGCGCAATTCGACAGGCTCTTGAGTCCCTCACGGATGATGAAGTCATCGTTCTGAACGGGGATACGCGGTTTCGTGTTGGTCTTGTGGAGATGGAAAAAAACCACCGGGATGGCGGGGCGCAGCTTACAATTGCGCTTAAGTGGGTTGCTAACAGTGGTCGCTTTGGACGTGTTGAGGTGTCTGCTGATGGCGTGGTTACGAGCTTCCTGGAGAAGTCCACAACTGGCCCCGGCTGGATCAATGGAGGAGTCTATATACTGAACAACAGCCTGTTTAGAGATTTTCCCATGCCCGAAAAATTTTCGTTCGAACTGGATCTGGTTGAGCCGAATATTGATCGAATTCAGCCCCGCGCATTTCAGTCAGATGCCTATTTCATCGACATGGGGATTCCCGAAGACTACCAGCGTGCGCAGCGCGAAATCGGTGTTGAATGATGGCAGCGCGGCCGGCTGTCTTCCTGGATCGTGATGGCGTAATCAATCAGGAAAGCGAATACGTTCACAGAATTGAAGATTTCCATTTTATAGATGGCGTTTTTGACGCCTGCCGACAGATGAGCAAAGCGGGTTTTCGGCTAATTGTCATCACAAACCAGGCAGGCATCGCCAGAGGATACTACAAAGAAGAAGATTTTCATCGTCTGACAAAGTGGATGCTGGATGAATTCAGGCAACATGGTGTCGAAATTGATGATGTGTATTTCTGCCCCCATCACCCGGTTCATGGTGTCGGGCCTTATCGTCGCGTGTGTAACTGTCGCAAGCCGGGCCCTGAAATGATACTGCGTGCCGCCAGGGAGCATTCACTGGACCTGCAACAATCCATATTGGTGGGTGACAAGGTAAGTGATATTGAAGCAGGAAGGGCTGCCGGGGTGGGTTGTTGTGTTCTGGTATTGACCGGGCATCCACCAGATAACAACGACCTGAATAAAGCGGATACCGTTTTTGAAGATTTGACGGCGGTGGCAAATGCCCTTGTCAATAATCAACTTTGCGTTGATGAAACAGATAGAAAATCAGGTAACCGGGGCCAGCACTGAAATGCAGGGAAATGATAACCTTCGTCTGCTGATGATCACAGAGCTTTTTCTGCCAACAAAAGGTGGAACCGCCGTCTCTTTTGACGATGACTTCCGCAGACTGGGTGGCAAGGAGGTGCATGTGATTACCGCTGATGTCCCGGGGGCGGCGGAATTCGATCGTAATCATCCCAACACCATTCATCGCCTGGTGCTTAAACGATGGGAGTGGCTAAAGCCGGAATCGCTGTTGATTTATACAAAACTGTTCTGGAAATCTCTCTGGTTGGCACTGACCACCCGTACTACAGCCATCTTTGCTGGCCGCGCCCTGCCGGAGGGCATGGTCGCATTGATTGTGGGCCGCCTGACCCGCCGCCCTGTTCTGATTTACGCACACGGCGAGGAACTGACTGGCTGGGGTCGTGGAAGGAAGTTCCAGGCAATGTGTTTCACCATGCGGCGAGCGGACTGGATCCTTTCAAACAGTGATAATACCCGCGATACTCTGGTAAATCTGCTTGGGGTAGATTCTGATCGCATTGCCTTGACCTATCCCACGGTGGATGAAAAGAGGTTCTACCCTGCACCACCCGATGATGAATTGCGCTGCTCGATCGGCGTCACCGGAGATAAAAAACTCATATTATCAGTGGGCCGTTTGCAACTGAGGAAAGGTTTTGACAGCGTCATCCGCTCCCTGCCCGCGTTGCTGGAACAGGGACTGAACATCGAATACGCACTGATCGGTATCGGCGATGAGCTACACTATCTGCAGGAACTTGCCAGTGAATTCAATGTAACGGAGCACGTTCATTTCCTCGGCCATGTGAGCTACGAAGATCTGCCGCGCTGGTATCATGCCTGTGACCTGTTTGCCATGCCAAACAGGGATATTGATGGTGATAACGAAGGGTTCGGTCTTGTTTTTCTCGAGGCTGCAGCCAGTAGCAAACCCGCCATTGCAGGTAGGGCAGGAGGTACGGACTCGGCCGTAATTGATGGTGAGACCGGCTTGCTTGTCGATGGCGAAAAGATTAAAGATATCGTTGCGGCTATCGGACATATTCTGAGGAATCCGGAAGAATCATCCAGAATGGGAAATACCGCTCGCCAGCGGGTTCTGGAAAATTTCATTCACAAGCGCAGGGTAGATCAGCTGCGTGATCTCGTATTTAGGAAAAGGTAGTTTGTCGATGATCAACTCTCTATTTTCCGATCCTGCAGGTTCATATTTATGAAACTGAATCATCGCCAAAAAATCGTGGCGACTACCGTCCTCATAGTTCTGCTTGTCATAGTCATGCTGGCTCTGGTCGAAGGTTCTGTCCGTCTAAGACAATGGTTTGCAAGTGGATATTCCGGGCAGGCAGCTGACATGTTCGAGTTACAGGATGGCCTGCGAGTACTGCGGCCCAATTTCACTACCCGGACAATAAGCGTCAACTCTCTGGGTTTTCGCGGCCCACCCCTGACGCAACCAAAACCTGCCGATACCCTGCGCCTTGCCTTTGTTGGTGCATCCACCACCTTCTCTGCAGAAGTCAGTGGCAATAACATGACATGGCCACACCTGGTAACCGAGGCTATTCAAGACCGGTATCCCGATGTCAACGTTGATTATGTCAACGCTGCAGTACCGGGTTACACGGTGAAGTTATCACTGATTAATTTTCGTCGGCGTGTGGCCCCTCTTCACCCTGACGTAACAGTTGTTTATCACGCAACCAATGACCTTTCATGGGAGACTCGCTCTCTGGCTACGAAGCAGGGAATTTATGAAAAGTATGGAGAAAAGAACAGCAACTGGCTGTCCAGGCACTCGCAGCTATGGTACCTGGTAGAAAAAAATCTGCGTATCAAGGAGGCGAAGGAGGATGCATTGAAAACTGTGGGACGACTGGAATTTTCACCATCGGAACTAGGTGAGCATTTTCGCAGGGACCTGACGCAGCTCGTGATAGAAGCGCAAGGGGTATCAAAGCTTGTTGCACTGGTGACGTTCTCGATTCAAATACGCCCGGAGCAAACAGCTGGGCAGCAACTGACTGCCGCAGGTTCAGCGCTGTACTACATGCCATTCATGGACACGCAGGGCCTGATTGCGGCTTTCCGACGGTATAACCAGATCATGGCTGAAGTGGCTTCTGAAACTGGAGCAGTCCTTATTGAAGGTGAGACGTTGATACCTGGCGACACTGAGCATTTTAATGACTCAGTTCACTTCAAAGACGCAGGCAGCCGCATCATGGCGAACAGGGTCAGCGAGGCACTTCTCAAGTCCACCGAGTTCCAGGCTTTAGCTGCAGATAAGCGGAAAAACAATTAACCTCTGGTGGCATTCTGTATCGCCTACTATAATGAGCTCTGATTCAGAGTCCATCTTTTTCTCGTAAGGATGCTTGAAGTGAGACAGAATCCATTACTGGAAATAAAGTTGAATTGTAATTTGTGAGTGACTAAATGAAAGCAATAATCAAGGCAATGATAAAGGACGGGAAAGTTGAACCCTATGCCAGATGGCTGGTGAAAAGATCCCGTGGTTTAAAAATGCCTATTGGCCTGGTAAAGGATGAAATATATGACAGGCAGGCGTTCGAGGTTATGAACCGCGTCCTATCGCCGGAATCATGCTGCGTCGACATCGGATGCCACAAAGGTCAGTTTTTAACAGTGTACATGGGTTGCGCACCGAAAGGCACCCATTTTGCTTTTGAGCCTATAACATACCTTTACGAGCAACTCTGCAAAGACTTCAAGTTCGCTTCGAGAAACCAGCCTGGTCTCTGTCTAAGGAGAGGAAACCGATTACTTCCATCGTTTAACTGACACAGGGGGAACAATTTACTATGAACCTCGAGCTCTCGTTTACCATTTGATTCTTCCTTACCAACTTAAGAAAAAGTTTTTTCGAACCTTACATTTTAATGCGGGATATCAAAAATCCGCGTTAGATAATAGAACCTTTGAAAAAAGTATTTCTGGTGTTCCCTTATTCATATTGGGCTATCATGAAAAATAAAATACAAGTTGCTTTTCGTCTTGACGACCCTTCAGCAACTAGTGACCATGGCCTGGAGAAAGCCATAGTGCACATAGCTAAACAAAATAATGTTCAATTTACTTTTGCTACAATCCCATTCAAGAATAACGACAACCCAGATCCAATATATTTTCGCCAAAAATTAAATCATATAAGTGATGCATATAACATTGAAGTCGCATTACACGGCTATAAACACGAAGATATATCAAACTTACCTAAGCCAAGTGAATTCAAAGAACAGGATGTTAAAATTCAGTTTGAAAAAATAAAAAATGGAAAAAATTTTCTTGAACGGGCCTTTAACGCTAAAATAGTTGGTTTTGTCCCGCCCTGGAACAGCTTTGATGAAAATACAATTAAAATAATTAAAGACTTGGGCATGAAATATATTTCCGCTGGCTGGGATCCTCAATACAACCCAAATTACCATATTAAATTGCTACCACGTACCTGTCATTTGAACGATATTGAAAATGCGGTAACTATAGCACGCCGAATGAAAAAGAATTGTGCCATCATACCGGTAATGCATCACCATGACTTCGAAGAGCACGATACCAGGAAAGCGATAATTAACTTAAATGAGTTTGAGCGCATAGTCGCGTGGCTAAGTAATCAACCTGATATTGATATACTATCTCTAAAGAATCTATCAATATTCATCGGCCATAACCAGATACATTATGGTTATAAAAACCAGCAATTGAGGGCTAAAGTACACTGGCGCCTTCAAAAGAGACTGCCTGCCTCTTGCTTCTTTTACATGCCAACCTGGAGATATTTGCTAAAATCTACATTAAGGAGCCTCTGATCAATTCGTGAAGACTTGAATGTGAAAATTCATGTTGTCGCTAATGCAAAACACCTTATCGTGACGGCACTACCCATGTCATCTTCGAGCCGCTGGACTTCCTCGCTCGGCACGCCGTAACGACCTGGGCACAACGCCTCAAGCGCATCTTCAATATCGACATCGAAACCTGTTGCGAATGCGGCTGTGCCGTTAAGGTCATGCCCTTGGACCAGGGGCATTATTATTAAATGTAATAGATCAGATCTGAACTACTACACTTAATGTGAAAACGCCCAGCCCTTAAGTTGGTATTATTTTCCTTTGGGTGGTTAGATGCGTTATAACATAGAACCTTATGAGTACACATAGCTTTTTCCTTTCATGACGATGACCAGTCGTACACTGACGGCACTGATCTGCACCCACAACCGCTCCAGTCTGTTGCTGCGCACATTGCATTACCTCAATATGGCTCGTCGTCCCCAGGGATGGCGGGTGGATATCCTGGTGGTTGCAAATGCCTGCACCGATAACAGCCTGGAAGACCTCGTACAGTTCCATGAAAAGAACAGAGATAGCTTGCCCCTCAACTGGATCGAGGAACCCACAGCAGGTAAATCTTTTGCCCTGAATAGTGCACTCCCCCTCATCACGTCCGAATTGGTAGCTTTTGTCGACGACGACCACCGGGTTGATTCGGAATACCTTGCCAGCATTTGTGCCGCTGCAGAGGAATATCCGGATGCCGAACTGTTCTGCGGCCGCATTCTGCCGGACTGGGACGGTTCGGAACCCGCATGGATCCATGAAACCGGCGCTTACCGTATCTATCCGCTGCCGATCCCGCGTTTTGATCAGGGTGAAGCACCTCTTTCCCTCACACCAGAAATAGCTATCCCCGGTGGTGGGAATCTCTTTCTGAGAACTGAGTGGCTCAGTCGAATAGGCCCCTTTTCCACCGAGCTCGGTCCTACTGGCCATGACCTGGAAGGCTCTGAAGACCTGGACTGGGTTCTACGGGCACAGGATCTTGGGGCACGTCTGCAATACGTACCCTCCGTGGTGCAATACCACTATGTAGATTTACAACGCTTGAGGCTGGGATATTTGATTAAGAAGGCCTACAAACGCACCGTCTCGACAACCGCTTTGAAGGCTGTGTCAGAGGAAAACCGCGTCCCTCGCTATCTTTACCGCAAACTCGGGGAATACCTGTTCTTCGCACTAACAGCCTTGAGTACTGGCAGACGGCGTTTTTATCTAGTTCGTACTGCCGCTGCCCTGGGTGAGATAAAAGGCTATCGCCAGAGAAGAGCCACCGTAAAGCCACTGAGCAATAAAAAACATTAAGTCCAACCAGCGATAGTACGTTTTACCAATTTTATTGAAGTTTTTGTAAACGCCTTTTAAGCGATTTTGAATTAGGTGAATATTTTAGTCCTAACTTAATAGTTTCAAGTGCTTTGTCTTTTTGATTTAGTATGAGGTAGTAGTTAGAGGTAGTTCGCCTTCAGTGACTTTTCATCAAGGTCGGCTTGGTGATATTTACGATCT
>DRJN01000043.1 GCA_011052165.1 Gammaproteobacteria bacterium | reverse complement strand
TGCCGAAACGCCGCCATCAGTGGCGTGGTATCCATGATCCCGCCATGGTCCGCCAGGCGCTTAGCGTGAATCTTGATGTGACCCCGATCAAGGCCAATCGGCTGCAGGTGCGGGCGCGCTTGCGTAACAGCGGCGCCGGCCATGACTTTCCAACCTATCTGGTTCCCAGAGTGGACGTGTCGCTGGTTTTGCTGAACCCGCAGGGGCGCGTGCAGGCGCAACTGGCCAGGGCCGTCATTTCACGCGATGTGGATATCTGGTTGACCCAGGAGCGCAAGGATACGCGTCTTCCGCCGGGCGGCAGTTTGACGCTGAAAGCGCAGTTGGATCGTCCTGCGGGGACCGGCTGGCAGGTCGAGCTGCGTGTTGATGTTGATCCTGCTGAACATTACGAGCGCATGTTTGAGTCGGTGTTGCGGAATCAGGCGGATGCTTTGCCTGTCTCCGTGCGCCACACACTGAAAACGGCCCTGGCTGAGGCCCGGGCCAGCCATTTTAACGCCTTGCAGCTGAGGCGTCCGATTCCTCCTGCGGCAATTGCAAATTAAGATATTGGCCGGGCAGATCACCGATATGCAATCCTGCGTTAGCGCCAAATATGCAAAATATATAGCATTTTCAATAAGATATATAAGTGGCGCGCAATCTGCATAGTGACTGACAGTAGAGTGAGGTTGACCGGATGCGATATATACCATGTCTGATATTGATTGCTTTTGCGGCCACCTCGGCGCCGTTGTTTGCTGGCGACGGTGCGGGAGCTGTGCGTAGCGGCACAGCTTCAAAGCAGCCCGAGATGAGTTCGGTGCCACCCCATTCATCACGCCTAAGGTTCCGCTCGGCGGGGCCGGTATGTATGTGTGGTCCCGGCTTAAGCGAGGCCCAAATCAGTGCGGCTGAGCATGCTCGCGAGCAGGCGAACTCTAGAGTACAAAAAATCATCGGTAAGCAATGACTAACCGTTAACCTGAAGGAGAGGACTAATGTTGAGAATGTTGTGGAAGGCCCTGCTTGGGCGGGTGCGACTGGTGGCGGTTCTTGGCGCGGTCATTGCGCTCGGAGGGGTCGCCTATATGTTGGAAATGAGTCATGACAGCCTGTCTGTCGCCTCAGGATCGGATCAGACGTCTGTCAATTCGACTTCGGCGAAACCGGCCTGGGGAGATGCAGTACTGGCAAATATCGATCGCTACGTGGTCGCTGTTTTGCCGATACGGGTGGCGAATGCCTGCGGTTTAGGGGCGTCCTCCTGTTTTAAATGCCATAACGGCAAACGTGCTGAATCACCCAGCAATAAACCCTGGCACACACAACATGAACCCGTCAATTTCTCCTGTGCCGGATGCCACAAGGGTAATCCGCGCTTGATGATGAAATCAATTGCACATTCGAGATTGATTGTCGATCCGCGCCAAACAGCCAGCCAGAGCTGTTTTAACTGTCACACAACGGGCGATCCGCAAAAACTTGTTGACCGTTACCTGAAACTTTCCAATAAAAAGAAGGGGGAGTAACAGATGAAGCCTATCAAACGCATCACTCATGTTCTGGGCTGCCGGTATATGCTGGCCTTGCTGGTTGGCACATTAAGCACGGCGCTGGCATATGCGGGTCCCACGGCCACCTTCGGTAAAGAGGGTTATGTCACACTCGGTTATCACGTGCAAATGTGGGGCCAAAGCCGTGGGTATACGTCGAGTACGAATTCGGCCAGTACAGCGGATTTCTTTTTACGGCGTAATCGCATTCAGTTGGCGGGTCAGTTCAATGACTACGTTGGATTTTACGTTCAGACGGACGCGCCCGGTGACGGTAAAGATGGAAAGAATAATCGCAGCCTCTATTATCGTGACGCCTATATCACGGTGGATTGGACGGATGCCGTCAGGTTCATCTTCGGACGCTTTAAACAAACTTTTTCCCGGGAGAACCTGGAGGCGTGCTTTGAACCACTAACCCTGGATCGCAGCGAAGTTATCGCTTACACCCCTTGGGGGGGTTCGCGTGATACCGGCGTGGCGATGTGGGGAAATCTGTTTAACGCAAAAATTCAGTATCGGCTAATGGTGGCCAATGGCCGCAAGGGTGATTATGTCGCGAGGAGCCAGCCGCGTCTGACGGCACGTATTGATTGGTCCTTGCTCGATCCGGAGTATGGTTATGGATACCTGGGGACGTATCTTGGTACGCGAAAAGTTCTGACTCTGGGGGCAGCCTACGATCATCAGAGCGATGTGGCCTACGCAGACTGGACCAATCGTCGTGATGCCAAAGACTATAATGCCTGGACTGCTGACGTGTTTTTCGAATACCCCACCTCGATCGGTGTGGTGACGGCAACGGCGGCCTATATGAACTATAGTGTAGGTAACGCAATCAACAAGGATCCGGATCCTAACTTGCCGGTTACCAGTGAGCTGGCAGGTGGATATGCCAAGCTGGGCTATCTACTGCCTGGCAAGCAGGGTATCGGGCGCCTGCAATTATTTGCTCGCCATAATAGGGCAGACTATGGAATCTCGAATGGTTATTACAGCAATACCCGGAACGGCGTGGGTGCCAACTATTATATTAACGGTCAGCAGCTCAAAGTGACCTTTGAATATGATATAGTAAAATTTGATCGCCAGCAGCCGACGGTTGCGGCGCTACGTGATTACAACCAGGCCACATTGGGCCTGCAATTACTTTTCTGATTGGTAACGGGGTATTCCAGGGAGGGTTGAACAAAGAGAGCGGCCCGGCACAGACCATCTGCTCAAACCCCGAAAGGGGGGTACCATTTCAGCGCTTGTTGACGAAGATAATAATACCGCTGTCCTGGCTGTCTCGCGCCTTGAACACGTACTTGGCGGGGTGGTCGCGGCCACCGGCATGGTGGTGGCCATTGTGCTATTCACCTATGCCGGTGACGGATTGCCGATACCCGTGACCCTGGTTATGGTCGCAGTGATGCTTCTGTTGATCGGCCTGGCCTGGCTGTTGTATCGAATGTTGCGTTATCGTTCGGTGCTCGAAACGTTACGTGCGGGTATTTTGCGTGCCCAGGAAGGCAGGCTGGAACCACTTGATGCGGTCCCGCTGCCTGATGGCCATATGCGTCGTCTGGTGGCGGACTACAATTTGATGATGACCTACCTGCAACGGATCTTCGCAACGGTAGAGGAATGTCAAAACCGGGTCCTGGCCGAGCGTAATAAAATCAACGTCATGCTCCAAAGCCTGCCCTGCGCCTTGCTGAGTGTTGATAACGACTTACAGGTTAGTGCGGTGAATGCACTGGCCGAATCGATGTTCCAACTCCCCGAGAAAACCCTGATTGGATCCAGCCTGTTCGATTTGCTTGAACTTGGCGAGCCGGATCGGGCTTTGCTGCGTGATGCTTTCCTCTACAAGCACCGGATTTGCAACCAGGAAATCGAGACCCGCCTGGGCGATAGCCTGGTTCATATTTCCCTGAATCTCTCTTTTATTATCGAAAACGATGCGAATATGGACGCGGTGATCACCTTACAGGACATCAGCGACTATAAACGTTTGCAGGAAAATGTATACGGACAGGAGAAGCTGGTTGCCATGGGTGAACTGGCGGCTGGCGTTGCGCATGAGCTAAATACGCCGTTGGGAAATATTCTCGGTTACGCGCAACTGGTGCGCGACGCGATGAGCGAGGATCAAAAATTGCAGCAATGGGTTCGAACTATCTGTGAAGAAGCCCGTCGTTGCTCACGAATCATCGACGATCTATTGCATTATGCGCGGCGTGAAGAGTGTACCGAGGAGACGTGTGACATCAACAGCGTGGTTACGGAGGTCACCGAAACCTACGTAAACTGTCGCATCAAACGCTATAACATCAGTGTTGAACTGGATCTGGTTCCGTTGCCGTTACCGGTGGAAGGCAGTTGTGGGCAACTGGATATCGTACTCGTCAATCTGCTGTCAAATTCTATTCAGGCGCTGGCGGGGAGATCCGCGCCGCGGATTAAATTATCCACCCGGCTGGTCAAGCCGGACGTGGTCACCTTGATGGTAGAAGATAATGGAGGGGGGGTTGCCCGAGAAGTACGTGGACGAATTTTCGATCCATTTTTTACCACAAAAGATGTCGGCAGTGGCACGGGTTTAGGGCTTGCTATTTGCCATGCGGTGTTAAAACGCCGGGGTGCATCGATACGTTATGATAATAATTACAACGGCGGTGCGCGGTTTATTATCGAATTGCCCTACGTGCGTTCGCAGGAGATGGAGGCTGTATCATGAATATGATCGCAATAGAAAAAGAAAAGTTCGAGATCCCGCTGTCCGGGCGACCGATTGCATTGGTGTGTGAAGATGACGTGACCATGCGCGAGCTGGTGGGCCGTGTGGTGGGCCAGCTTGATGTCGATGTGGTGTTGGCCGAGAGTGCGCAGCATGCTCTGGATTATCTTGAGAACAATGATGTGGCCTTATTGGTGACGGATCTACGTATGCCACGCATCGATGGCCTGACGCTGCTTAAGTTTGCCAGAGCGCATAACCTTGCGACCCAGGTAACCATGATCACAGGCTATGCTACGGTCGAATCGGCGGTTGAGGCGCTCAAATGCGGAGCCTTCGATTATATTCGCAAGCCATTCGATAATGATGAACTGCTGTGTGTGGTCAGGCGCGCACTTGAGCACTATTGCCTTAAACGTGAGAACCGGGAGTTGCGTGAACAGAACCGTCGCTATCAGGAAAG
>DRJN01000042.1 GCA_011052165.1 Gammaproteobacteria bacterium | reverse complement strand
CCGATGCCCCCGAATATTACTCCCCAGATAAGTAACGACGTATTTCCCATCTTTGAACTTACTGATTTCTACTCTCAATCGACACAGGCACGGTAAAAGCACCGGTTAGCCGGTGCTGTTGTATAAATTTCAGTATAACATTTTACTATTGAGTCAGTAGTCATGGCGAGTCCGGGCTGATTTCCGGACCTTCTACATCCAGAGTGATATTGGCTAAATAACCAGCATGTGTGTCTCAACGATACATGCTTTTGCCTTTATCAGCATATATATTAGCGTTTATTGATGGACAGATAAGCTTTTGACTTTTAAAAAATACTCGTGGGAATACCGCAGGTTTAAATGTATACATATCGTATAAATTCTCAGTGAATTATAGAATCGATCTATATCTTTACAGCCCACCTGGGCCTGTGAAAATTATGACATAGGTCATAGATTGAAGCATTTCAGACGCGATATTTACTAAAGTGATATGGTGTAATCTCTGTGAAAGATTTAAAGTGCCACGACTTCTAAGCCAGCTTCTATCTGGAATGACTTAATGAAAATATTGATAGCGGATGACCATGCACTGTTCCGTCAGGGACTGCTCTATACCTTACAATCGCTGGGTGATGATGTGGAAGTGATGGAAGCTAACAATGCGGCGGAAGTCCTCGACTACGTTGAGGGGCACACCGATCTGGATCTGGTCCTGATGGATCTGGACATGCCGGGCATCGATGGCTATTCCGGCCTCCTCAAGTTACGGGAAAATCACCCGGAACTGCCTGTCGTCATTGTTACCGCGTCTGAATATGAAGCGGATATGCTGCGCATCATCGAAAGCGGCGCTTCCGGCTATATTCCCAAATCCTTGAGCAGTAGTGAAATGCTGGATGCACTGAAGCAAATTCTGGATGGTGAGATTTTTGTGCCCGATCTGTCCTCTACCAGTGGCACTTTCCAGATACGGCAAATTACAGGTTCGGGTCCTCTACTGGCCAGTTTGGACAAAAATGAAGCCGCCGCAGAAATACGATCACGCCTGACTCCGCGCCAGCTCGATGTGCTAAGACTGATGTGCGAAGGCATGTCTAACAAAATCATTGCCCACAATCTGGGTATGGCGGAAGGCACGGTAAAAATTCATGTTACCGCCATTTTGAAAGAATTGAATACCACTAACCGTACCCAGGCTGTCATCATGGCCAAAGAAACAGGCTTTATCTCTGCCTAACTCCGGTCGGCCTCCTGCTGCGATTCATCCGGCACCTGCATTTTTTCGCGCAGTTTCTGCTGATGTATATATTTCAGCAAGGCACGCAGACGTGCAGGCTGCACGGGTTTATGCATCAGGTGGTAGGCATCAGCACCCTCTTCATGCAGTTTATTGATCGCCACATCGCCGGTAATCAGCACGGCCGGAACTGAGCGACCCATGACTTCGAAGATTGATTTGATCGCATCCAACCCGGTCTTGTTATTACGCAGGCGATAATCCGTGAGAATACAGTCCGGCTCTTTGTTCAGTTCCCGAATCTTCTCACAAGCTTCCTCACCGGATTCGGCCGGGATCACTTCACACTTCCAACCCCGCAGCAGTGCATCCAGCGCATCCAGGTTGGAGCGCTCATCATCGATAATCAGGACTTTAAGTTGACGGAGTTCTATTGCGGATGCACGCACAATAGTCGTTTCAGGGGGAGGAATATCCTGTTTTCGGCCCAACGGGACTTCAATACTGAAGTCGGAACCCTTGCCGTGCACTGAGTTGACATACACACGGTAATCGAGCAACTGGCTGATCCTGGCGACGATGGCCAACCCCAGCCCCAGGCCTTTTTCCCGGTCACGCTCCGGGTTATCGATCTGCACATACTCGTCAAAAATTTCCTGCAGGCTGTCTCCATGAATGCCGATACCCGAATCTTCGACACAAATAATAATTTTCCCATTTGCCGGTTTGCAGTAGAGCCTGATCCTCCCCTTCTCCGTATAACGCAGGGCATTGGAGACAAAGTTACGAACCACCCGTTCCAGGAGGATATCATCAGAGTAGACGATTGAATTACAGCAGCTATCGACTATAAACTCCAGTCCCTTACGATCCGCTTCCGGCCGGTAGTCATTTTCAATCTTGTCAAAAATAGTACGTAACCTGAAACTGACAAGGTTTGGTTTGAGTACGCCGGAATCCAGTTTGCTGATATCCAGCAAAGCATTAAACAAATTTTCCAGGGCGGACACCGCCAGCATAATCTTGTCAACGATATGTTTAACTTCAGGGTATTTTATGCGATCACAAAGCGCGCTGGAAAGCAGGGACAGCGCATGCAGGGGCTGACGCAGATCATGGCTGGCAGCCGCCAGAAACCTGGATTTGGCCACATTGGCCAGTTCTGCTGATTCTTTTTCCCGCGTCAGGCGTTCAACCAGTTCAAGGTTCTCAAATCGCAGGCGCAAACTCTCGGCCAGGATGCGGTTCAGACCGTAACCGAATATCATAAAAATGGTGATATAAACAGCAACCAACAGACCTATCGCAATATCAACAAAGTCACCTTCAATCACCACTCGCAGCAACAGGGGAAGCGTAATCAACAGAAAGGAGCTGAAAAACAGCCAGCGCACCATGGATAAAAAAACCAGTGAACCCGCCGCCAGAGCCAATGGAACAACGATCCCAATGGCCTGATATTGCCCCCCATTGGGGATATAAAAAATATACGCGCCCACCCCCCAGATAGAAGCCGACAAAAGTGAAGGAATGAAAAACAGGCGACACCACAGTCCTATGTTCTCAATCTGCACATTTTTCCAATGAAATTCCCAGGCAAAAAACCCACGCACAGCATTGACGCTGAGAATGGCACCCAGCCAGATTAATAATGCGGCATGTACATGCTGGCTCCAATAAACAGCCGTCAGCACCAATGCGGAAAAAACGGATGCCAGTATGACCGACGGAGAATTCCTGAAAAGTGTCTGTATCTGGATATATTCCAGAGTTTCATCCAGTTCCTGTGTCGTCACGCAGCTCTACCTCTGGTTATATCAATCGTTGCAACAGTATTTGCATCATAGCCCCCTCTCCCTCTGGGAGAGGGTGGGGGTGAGGGGATAAAATACATGCGAATACTGTTG
>DRJN01000041.1 GCA_011052165.1 Gammaproteobacteria bacterium | reverse complement strand
TCATTAATCGTGGTATAGATACGTTCCATCGCCTTGCGTTCCTCGCCGCTCATCGCCGTGTAATACATGCTGACATTGTTTATTCGCCATTTTACAAAGAAATCCACATTGACGTTTTTCTTCTCTTTGGTCAGATAATTGGCGGGCCGCGCATCCAGCGTCAAAATACGCTTGTCAAACTTCCTTACATTATTGATAAACGGTATCTCGAAATGCAGGCCTGGCTGGTAATCCGCCTTGATAATTTTCCCCAACCTGAACTTGATCGCCAGTTCACGTTCACTGACGGTGAACACCGATGACAAAAACAGGATGACGACGACAGCCACGGCAATGAGAAAACCAATCTTTGAACTGTTCATTAGCGTACCTCCCGGCTGCGCAGCCGTCCGCTAAACCGACTGTCACGGGTAGACGACGGCGGCTTTCTGCGCGTGATTGCTGGCGGCGATGTGCTACCGCTACTGGCATCACTTTCAACAACGGATGGCTGAGACTTAATCATTTTGTCCAGCGGCAAATACATCAGGTTATTGCTGTTCTTTACATCCACCACGACCTTCCTGGAGTTGGCCATCACCTTTTCCATCGTATCCAGATATAGACGCTCGCGGGTTACTTTCGGCGCCTTCTTGTATTGCCTCAGAACCATCAGAAAACGATCGGTTTCACCTTCGGCGCGCGCCACCACCTGCGCCTGATAACCTTTGGCTTCCTGTATTATGCGTGCAGCCCCACCACGCGCCCTGGGGAGTACGCCATTGGAATAGGCTTCAGCCTCATTAATCCGACGCTGCTTGTCTTCGCGCGCCTTAATAGCATCGTCAAAGGCATGCTGCACCTGTTCCGGCGGCTGGGCGTTCTGCATATTCAGGTTGACCACGGTAATACCCGTGGAATAGCTGTTGAGTATTTTCTGGATCAATCTGCCGATGTCGGCAGAGACCACAACCCGGCCGTCGGTGATGATGTAATCGAGTGTGTTCTTGCCGACAATTTCGCGTACCGCACTTTCTGTTACCTGACGCAGGGTCAGATCAGGATCGCGCACACTGAACAGATAGTCGCGGGCATCCTTGACCTTGTACTGCACGGTGAACTTGATGTCGATGATGTTCTCATCCTCAGTCAGCATCAGAGCCTCATCCGAGGTACGCCCGATGTTGACGCTACGAACATTCGCCACATCCACGACATCGACGGTATCGATGAAACGCGGATACCAGTGTGGCCCCGGATCGGTAATCGAACTAAAGGCGCCAAACTGCAGCACGACGCCCTCCTTGCCCTGATCGACGATATAGATACCAGACAGCGCCCAGATACCGACCAGCACCGCCGCAATCACGCCCAGGCTGATCGAACCCGCGTTGCCACCGGAAGCACTGCTGCCACCACCGGAACCCGAACCGCCCTTGCCGCCAAACAGGCCCGCCAGCTTGCTCTGCAACTTCCTGACAAATTCATCCAGATCGGGGGGACCCTGATTATTGCGGTTCCCCCAGGGATCCTTGTTTCCTGAACCACCGGGTTCGTTCCAGGCCATGTCATGACTCCGTAGATTTTGGTTGATATTGTAATTTGGGGTGACGGGCACCGAATCGCCTCTTGTCACACAAGAGATGGATTCTATTGGGCTTCGCTCATAACCGCAAGGTGAGGATTTTGATCGATACCCATTATTATATGCTCCGAGAGATTTTCCTGCCGATCCAGAATCCGCCATTCGCCGGCGGGCAACTCTACCTTGAGTAACCAGTTGCCCTCGTGATCGACCGATTCCTGCAAAATTTGTCCCCGTTCGTACAGCTGCGCACGCAGACGTCCTTCTGCGGCAGATAATTGCAAATGCTGGATAACGCGTCCCCGATCCAGTACCTCGACAATGGCCGAACCTAACAGATCCAGTCCCTGCCCGTTCAAAGCGGAGATCCAGACTCGCAATGGGCGGCCCTCGCCGTCACGTTCAATTCGGGGTGCGACATCCGGCAATTGATCGATTTTGTTGTATACCAGCAACTGTGGCCTATCCTGAGCATCAATGTCTTCCAGCACCTTGTTGACCTGATCCCGTTGTTCCGCACGTTCCTCACTGGCAGCATCGACAACATGCAGTAATAGATCGGCATCCCGGGTTTCTTGCAGGGTGGAACGAAACGCCTCGACCAGATCATGCGGCAAATGGCGAATAAAGCCCACCGTATCGGCCAGGAGCACCGACTGGCCACCCGCCAAATCCAGACGCCTCAGAGTGGGGTCCAGGGTTGCGAATAGCTGATCGGCCACCATAACATCGGCGTGGGTCAACACATTGAAGAGGGTGGACTTACCTGCATTGGTGTATCCCACCAGCGACACGATCGCCCGTTCCGCCCGCTTACGCGCACGCCGCCCCTGTTCCCGTTGCCGCCGAACTTTGGCCAGACGTTTGTTGAGCGTGCGAATACGATCGCCGAGCAGGCGGCGATCCGTTTCCAGTTGGGTTTCTCCCGGCCCGCGCAGACCGATGCCGCCCTTCTGCCGTTCCAAGTGCGTCCAGCCACGCACCAGCCGCGTAGACAGATGCTGAAGCTGGGCCAGTTCGACCTGTAGCTTGCCTTCATGCGTGCGCGCCCGCTGGGCGAAAATATCCAGAATCAGACCAGTGCGATCCAGCACCCGGCACTGGAACAGTTGTTCCAGATTACGTTCCTGTACGGGACTCAGAGCATGGTTGAACAGGACCACATCGGCCTGTTCCCGCTCCACGCAAACCCGCACTTCCTCCGCCTTACCCGTGCCCACAAAATAGCGGGAATGAGGCGAGGTCCGCGATCCGGTAATGGTCACCACCGGCTCGGCACCGGCAGATATCACCAATTCACGAAACTCACGCAGATCTTCACGGTTCAGATCAGAGTACAGTTCGAGATGAACGAGGACTGCCCGCTCACCTTTTTGTGGACGTTCAAACAAGCAGTGTCATCCCCGGACAAACTGAAGGCATGCGGATTTAAATATTGCCCTTGTCACTACTGCTATCGCGAACATCGCCATTGCTATCGGCGGGTAACAGTTTAACATTACGTGCCGGAACGACAGTCGAAATCGCATGCTTGTAGACCATCTGGCTCACGGTGTTTTTTAGCAACACCACAAACTGGTCAAAAGATTCAACCTGTCCATGCAACTTGATTCCGTTTACTAAAAAGATCGAAACGGGAATACGCTCTTTCCTAAGCGCGTTCAGAAAAGGATCTTGAAGGGATTGCCCTTTGCTCATAATTATTATCTCCGCAAAGTTATTATAGTGTCGGGTTCGTATCCAGACTGTCGGATCGAAGCCCTTTTTCTATATGTCGTTATTTCAGAAAAACCTGGATTTTCCTATATTGAAAGGTACCAACTAAACAGCTTACCATAACAGCCTTACTGTTTCCCAATGACGCTATCCAAAAGATCCAGTACTTTATTATCCAGATCCGGCGTCAGGCTATCAAAACAGTGTAAACCCGTTTCGGAGCGCATCCAGGTAAACTGACGCTTGGCTAACTGCCGAGTGGCGATAATGCCTTTCTCGACAGTGTTAGTATAGTCTATTCTCCCTGATAAAAGTTCCCACACTTGCCGGTAGCCCACCGCACGAATGGAAGGCATACCGGGGTCCAGATCGCCCCGCGCCATCAGCGCCTCCACCTCAGCCACCCACCCCTGCTCCATCATCTGCCGGAAACGTACGTCGATACGCTGGTGTAACACACTCCGCTGCGCCGGCGCTACCGCCAGTTTTATCACCGGATGAGGCAGCACCAACCTGTCTCTGTCCTGCTGCTGTAGGCTGGACAGGGGCAAGCCGGTCAATTCATAGACTTCCAGCGCCCGTTGAATGCGCTGGGAATCATTGGGATGAATCCGCTGCGCCGCCCGTGGATCGACTTCAGACAGCCGCTGGTGCATCCCCGCCCAACCGATCTCCTGCGCCTCAACTTCGAGTTTTTTGCGGGTGGCAGCATCGGCCGTGGGCAACTCGGAGAGTCCGTATAATAGCGCCCGGAAATAGAGCATAGTGCCACCCGTCAGCAGGGGAATACGCCCGGCGGCATGCACCGCCTGAATTTCACGCCGCGCATCGGCACAAAATTCGGCTGCGGAATAAACTTCAACCGGATCTCGAATATCGATCAGGCGGTGCGGTGCCCGCAGCAGAGTGTCGGCATCCGGTTTGGCCGAACCGATGTCCATCCCGCGATAGACCATGACCGAATCGACGCTGATGATGTCCAGCGGCAAATGTTGTTGCAGCTTGATTGCAAGTTCCGTCTTGCCTGAGGCCGTCGGCCCCATGAGGACCACTACGGGCAATTCATCATGTCCTGATACCTGCCCACTGAACTCCATTTCAGCGTGCATGAATCAAGTCAGCCAGTTCATCCGCATTCAGTTCCCGCCAGATACCCGCTGCCGATGGCGGGCTTGCCCCTAGTTGCGCCAACAATTCCTCAACGCTCATTTTACTTTCAGACGGCATCATTTGTATGGCCTGATGCGCCAGAACAGCCAGCGGATCAGCCGTATCCGCGGCAAACAACGTCAACAGAGCCGGTAGCAGCTGCTCAAAATCACTCGTTCGAAGCGCCGCCGGTACGGCTCGCAATTGCAGGCTGTCCAGTGTGGGCTGCGTCCATTCAAATCCCAGTGTTCTCAACAACGATCCCTGCTGGTGCACGCCCTGCCGTTGCCGCGCATCCAGTGGCAAGGACAACGGAAATAGCAGCGGTTGACTCACCGCCGCCTCGTCCAGATAGTGCTGCAAACGCCGTTTTAACAACCAGCTCCTGGCCAGCGGCATATCCACCAGAATCAGCCTCTGTTCGCCTTCCGCCAACAGGCAGTCACCGATCACGGCCAGTGGCCGTCCGACCCCGGCTTCGCCAGCGAACCCTGTACCCGACCGCGTTTCTGCAACAGAATGTGAGACTGGGCGGGCCGCCAGTGTGCGCAGTCGCGCATAACCTGCCACCGATTCCTGCAATGGCGGCGAGGATGAACGAGGAGACGAACCCCCGGATAAACGCGCATCCTGACGAGCATCAACAGCGGAAAGGGTTTCCAGCGGCGCGTTACCCTCGGCAGGTTTCAACCATGCAGGCGGCGCGGCGGGGTTCACCTCTTGCGCGTTAAAAACGGTGGCCGTGGCAAAAACCTGCATCAGGCTATGGCAAAGAAAATCATGCACCTGCCGCGCTTCGCGGAAACGCACTTCATGCTTGGTCGGATGTACATTGACATCTACCTGTTGAGGATCGAGTTGCAGGTAGAGAACCCAGGCCGGATGACGCCCTGGGAAAATACGGTCAGCATAGGCCTGACGCAAAGCATGATTCACCAGCCGGTCACGAATAATACGGCCATTGACAAAGAAATACTGCAAATCCGCCTGGCTGCGCGCCGCCTCCGGCGGTAATACCCAGCCACTCATCTGTAGCGACGGCGGGCCGCTGCTAGCGGTATCGATACGCTGGGCCTGCTGCGCAAAGGCCTTGCCGCAGAGACGGGCAAGACGGCGCTCCTGCGCAGACCGATCTGCCGCTAGCGGCAGGTGGAACACCTCGCGCTGATTATGCAGAAAACGAAACCCCACATCAAAACGCGCCAGCGCCATGCGCCGCACTACGTCTTCAAGATGCCGGTACTCGGTGCGCTCACTGCGCAGGAACTTGCGTCTCGCCGGAATATTATAAAAAAGATCGCGGGTTTCCACGCTGGTTCCCTGTGGATGAGCTGCCGGAATCGGCTTGCCCGGTTTTAGATCCGCATCGCTGACCTGCACCTCCCAGGCCTGCTCGCTGTCCGCCTGTCGGGAGGTCAGGCGCAGATGTGAAACTGAGCTGATACTCGCCAGTGCTTCGCCACGAAAGCCCATGCTGACAATGGACTCCAGATCATCCAGTGAATGGATCTTGCTGGTGGCATGACGACTCACCGCCAGGGCCAGCTCATCGGGGGCGATACCGTGGCCGTCATCACGAATGGCGATACGCTTGATGCCCCCTTGCTCAACTTCAATATCAATCTGCCCGGCGCCGGCATCCAGACTGTTTTCCAGCAGTTCCTTGAGAATGGAGGCCGGACGCTCGACCACCTCACCGGCAGCGATCTGGTTGGCCAGTTGACGGGGGAGCAGATGAATGGAAGCCGCGGATGACATCCCTATAGCTTAAACCAAAGTGTTAAACGCGAAAACCCGGCATCATTATGCGCAAAAATACAGAAGCACGGCTTGATAAAAAATAACCTATTTGCAAAACTTGAAATCTATGTATAAAATATACATATACCCATATTAAAATCAACACAATTAAAGCCAGTAGCACTATCTACCGATACTCTTATATGCTAACCATCAGCTATCTTTTTAAGTTGAGGTTCAGCACAGCAAGCGACGTTGACGAACACGCATCACTTATCAAAATTAAATGGAGAACGATATGAGCAACCTCGTAATAGATGGAAATAATTTTGACCTCACTTTCGATGGCCGCCTGGTTAAGCTCTCAGACTGGACTCCCGACATCGCCAAGGCCATCGCCAAAGAAGAGGGCCTGGAGTTGACGGATGCCCACTGGGATATCATTAATCTGATGCGCGACTATTATTTCACTTACAACATTGCTCCCATTATGAAACTGCTGAAGCGCGAAATCGCCCGCAAATTTGGCGCCGAACGCACGACTGATGAAGCCATCAACTCCCTGTTTCCCAGCGGAGTTCAATACCAGGGGACCAAGATTGCCGGCATCCCGGTTCCCATGCTGGACTCGGAACTGGAGCAGGATGCCCAGATAAGGAAAGTCGGCATAAAATCAGACTCCCCGCATTACAGCGATGACTTTGATTTCGGGAACCGGCATATCAAGGTGTATCACAGCGGCAATCTGGTCAACCTCGAAGACTGGGATGAGGACCTGGCCGTGCATATGGCCCAAAAGGAAGGCATCGAACTGACGGATGCACACTGGGTGGTGCTGCGTTATTTGCGCAAAGTCTATTTCCAGTACGGCATCACGCCGATGGTGAAAATACTGATCAAACACATGGGAGAAGAACTGGGCACGGACATCAGTAACCATGATTCTCTCTACCGCCTGTTTCCCGGCGGCCCGTCCCGCCAGGGTTCCCGTATTGCCGGACTGCCAAGCCCACAGGGCTGCATCGACGATTGAAAGTAGCCGTATGCTGAGCAATAGCGAAGCCCAACAGAATACCGCAGGCAAAAGGGTGTTGGGTTTCGCGTTGCTCTACCCAACCTACTCATTTTATTAAATGTTCGGGAATAGTCCCGTAGGTTGGGCTGAGTAAAACGAAGCCCAACAAAAATAGGCTAGAGCGGAATCATTTGGCCTGAGCTATGAAGATATCAATACGGCAGTAACAGAGTAACAGAGCAGATTTGAGTCCGGCTTCTGGAAATATCAACTGACAGGAATACGCAGTACCTTACCCACCTGCAAAACATTGTCGCGCAGACCATTGCTGCGTTTGAGTAACGCGATGCTGATGCGGTAGCGGGCGGCGATTCCGGACAGGGTTTCACCGCGGGCAATAATGTGTTGTTTCAACTTCTGTTGCGCCAGCAGCGTGCCAGGGGGGGGGTTGGCGTGAAAATAACTGCGTACGCCTTTCAGAATGGCATTGGCCAGCGCCTGTTGATGGCGAGCGCTTTTCAGCTTGCGCGCTTCCGCCGGGTTGGAAATAAAGGCGGTCTCCACCAGAATGGACGGCACATCCGGTGCCTTGAGCACCTGGAAACCCGCCCGTTCAACCCGTGATCCATGCAGGTGATTCACGTTTTTCAGATTATTCAGCACTCGTAAAGCAACATCATTACTATCTTCAATGGTGGAATTCTTTACCATATCCACCAGCACCATTTTCAGCAGATCATCCTTGTCATCCAGACGGACACCTCCAATCAAATCCGAGCGGTTTTCCGAACGCGCCAGAAAACGAGCCACCTCACTACTGGCGCCCCGCTCCGACAGCACAAAGACCGAGGAACCATGCGCCTTTCTGTTACGAAACGCATCGGCATGAATGGAGACAAATAAATCGGCCCGATTTTTCCGGGCAATTCTGACCCGCTGTCTGAGGCTGATGTAGTAATCGCCCTTGCGGATCATGACCGGCGTCATACCCGGCTCCTTGCGAACAAGTTTTTCAAGCCGCCGGGCAATGGCCAGCACCACATCTTTTTCGCGCACGCCGTGTGGGCCGATAGCGCCAGGATCTTCGCCGCCATGTCCGGCATCGATGGCAACAATAACATTACGCGTGCCGTTGTGTTGCAGGGCATAGGACTGACGGGTTTTTTTGATGGCCTGTTTTTTACCCTGATACAGATCGATCACCAGACGGTGACCGTAGTTACCCTGGGGTTTGAGAATAAAGCTTTTCGGCTGTACCGTACTATTATTGTTGAGATCAATGACAAACCGTAGTTCGTCCTGATGGCGCCGGGCAAAACGGATGGCGCGGATATGGGTCCCGGTATAGTCGAAGTGGGGCAGCCGGCCGGAGAAGCGGCTGGATTTCAGATCAATCACCACCCTGTCCGGCGCTTTCAGCGAAAAGACCGTGTACTCTACCGGTGCGCTGAGATCAAATACCAACCGGATATTGTCCGGCGCCGACCACATGCGAACATTTTTGACCTCAACGGCAAAGCTGGTTGTCGCCAGACAAAACAGCGAAATGAATGTCAGTATCCGCCTCATGCCCTGTGTTTATCCCCATGTCAGAAGATTGAATAGTCTAATTGTGCACGAGAACACAGATTTTTCAAGGGGAAAATTCAATATTTCTATAGAGATAGGCTGTTTTCTTAGAGGAATTTATTAAAAGCGGCCATTTCCTTCAGACAGATTACAGATCAGACGAGCGCAGTAATTGCATCACATGGCGTCCCCGATCCGTACCTGCCCGTATCTGCGCCCACCGTCCCGCATCCTGATACTGAAGCAGAATGTTAATGTCCGCCGGCGGCAACATGCCTTCACCCTGCTGCGGCCATTCCACCAGAGAAACCGCCTCGGCAGCAAAGCAGTCTTCTGCCCCCATATAGGTCAGTTCCTCCGGGTCCGCGAGGCGATAAAGATCAAAATGATAAACGTGGCGCAGTGTCCGTTCATCCTCTGACTGGATTTCATACGGTTCCAGCAGAGTGTAGGTGGGTGACTTGACCCGGTCGGCGTATCCCAGACCCCGCAGGAAACCACGGCTGAAGGTGGTTTTTCCCGCACCCAGATCGCCGTACAAAAAAATCAGGCAGCGGGCCGGACAAACCGCCGCCAGGATCTGCCCCAGGTTTTCCGTCGCCGCTTCATCGGCCAGCAGAATATTCATATCAATCATTGCATAAGTATTCGCATGTATTTTATCCCCTCACCCCCACCCTCTCCCAGAGGGAGAGGGGGCTATGATGCAAATACTGATGCAACGATTAATATCTTTCTGCGTCAAGCGGGATTGACCAGACGCCGAATGACCGGCATCAGATCGCTGGCGATCAAACCCCGCTCGCCGACCGTTTTCACAGCAAGATCGGCGGCATGCGCATGCAGGCAGACCCCCAGTTGCGCCGCCTCGCAACAGAGATCAGGACAGTCCCGCCCCTGTGCCATCCCCTGCGCCATTAAGGCGCCGATGATCCCCGACAGCACATCCCCCATGCCACCACTGGCCATGCCCGGATTGCCGGCATTGCAAACGCCAATCCCGGTCTTGCCGGCCACCAGCGTTCCCGCGCCCTTGAGGACACAGACACCCCCGTACTTCTCCAGTAAGGCTCTGACCGCACTAAAGCGATCAGTCTGTATCTGCTGAACGGTCTGTCCCAGCAGACGCGCCGCTTCGCCCGGATGCGGCGTCAATACCCGATTGGCAGCCCGCAACATGACTTCGGGTAGTAGCCCGCAGGCCATGAGATTCAGGGCATCGGCATCCAGCACCAGCGGCTTGCCGCAGGCCACCACATAGCCCAGCATGTCCTTGCCCCAGTTGTCTTGTCCCAGGCCCGGACCGATGACGATCACGCTCGCACGATCGAGCAGCCGCTCAAGATCCTGCGCCTGTTCCAGCCCGTGGCACATTAGTTCCGGCCGGCCACTGCTGATGAACGCAGCATGGCTTTTCCGCGTAGCCAGACTCACCAGACCTGCGCCACTTCGCAACGCGGCCTCCCCCGCCAGACGCAGTGCACCCCCCATGCCATGATCGCCGCCAATCAACAACACATGCCCGGCATCACCCTTGTGTGCATGGCGGGGACGCGGCGGCAAATATTTTTTCAGGCGCGCATAGTCCAACCGTCGCGCGGCTGGCGTCTGCTGGGTATAAATAGCTTTGGGAACATTGAGATCAGAAAAATACAGCTCGCCGCAATACTGGACGGCTTCGCCTGTCAGCAAACCCTGCTTGAGACCGATGAAGGAAATCGTGCAGGCCGCCTGCACGGCAACACCACACACCATGCCGGTATCGGCATTCAGGCCGGAGGGCAGGTCCAGCGCCAACACCGGACAAGAACTTTCATTGATAATCTCAATAGCCTTGCGATATTCCGGACTCACATCGCCGTGCATGCCCGTTCCCAGAAGGCCATCGACTATCCATTCAGCCTGTAGCTGATCCTGGCCATTGAACCCGACCGTCGCCAGCCCCGCACCCAGCAGACGCTGCATGGCCGCCAGCGCATCCCCCGTTAACCTGTTACTCTCTCCCACCTGAAATACGCTGACATCGAAACCGTTTTCGTGCGCCAGTCGCGCCAGTACGAAACCATCACCCCCATTATTGCCACCACCACAGAACACGCTGATGCGCCGGACATCCGGCCCGTGAGTACACAGCAGGGAAAAAGCGGCTTCGCCGGCCCGTTCCATGAGCACGCTGGAAGACAGACCGTGTTCCTCAATCGCCAGGCGATCCAGTTC
>DRJN01000040.1 GCA_011052165.1 Gammaproteobacteria bacterium | reverse complement strand
TTGCATCAGTATTTGCATCATAACCCCCTCTCCCTTCGGGAGAGGGCTGGGGTGAGGGTATAAAATACAGGCGAGTACTTATGCAACGATTAATAAAACGTTATCCATGGGCGTTTTATCGAAAAGGGAGGGGCGGGGCTTGAGGAACGGGGTAGGATCCATGTGCAGATCATCTTATCGAGGGGCGATGGGAGCAATGCTGAAAAGGGGGCTGCTTGCCTTACTGTTGATGGGGCTGGCGGGTTGCGGCAACGCACTGTACTACATGAGAGCACTGTCCGGGCATGCACAATTGTTGAATGCCCAGCGCCCGCTTGATGAGGTGCTGGCGGATCCGGCCTTGTCGGCGCAGACGCGAACCCGGCTTGAATCTTTGCGGGCGGCGCGGAATTTCGCCAGCCGGGAGCTGGGCTTGCCGGATAATGACAGCTACCGCCGCTACGCTGATCTTGGCCGGCCGTATGCGGTGTGGAACGTGGTGGCCACCCCGCCGTATTCGATGAAGCCCAAACAGTGGTGTTTTATTTTTGTAGGCTGCATTAATTATCGGGGCTATTATCAGCGCAAGCAGGCCGAGGCGTATGCGGATCGGTTGCGCGCCCAGGGGCTGGATGTACAGGTGGCGGGCGCGCGCGCCTACTCCACGCTGGGCTGGTCGGCTGATCCCCTGCTCAATACGATGCTCTATCGTTCCGAGGCGCGGCGGGTGGGCATTATTTTTCATGAGCTGGCGCACCAGCAGTTGTTTATCAAGGGGGATACCACGTTCAATGAGTCTTTTGCCACGGTGGTGGAACAGGAAGGCGTGCGCCGCTGGTTTCTGGCCGAAGGCAAGCCCGCCCGTTACCAAGCGTACAGGGAGGAGCGTAAGCGGGATGTTCGTTTTAAACAGATGTTATTGCGGACGCGGAAAAAACTGGAAAGGCTCTATCGGCAAAAGATAGACAAGAAGCACATGCAGAAAGAAAAAACGCGAATTTTTTCTGAATTGAAACAGACGTTCGCCAGGCTCAAAAAAAGCCAGTCGGCCTTTTCTGTCTATGATCGCTGGATGGCGCAGGATCTCAATAACGCCCACCTGGCGCTGGTGGCTATTTACTATGAAGATGTTCCGGCCCTGATGCATTTGTTAAAGGCGAAACAGGGGGATCTGCCCGCCTTTTATCGGGCAGCGGCCAAACTTGCTCATGAGGATCCGCAAAAGCGCAGAATCCTGCTTCGGCAATGGGCGAAAAACAAGCCCTGATCTGCTATGCTGTCCGGCTTTCCAGCAAGGCTAAATTTGGCATTTCCATGAGTACTCAGCGCAAAGCCATCTCCCTTATCTCTGGGGGTCTGGACTCCATGTTATCCACTCGCGTGATCATGGATCAGGGCATCCATGTGGAGGGGATCAATATTTTCACCGGCTTTTGCGTCGAGGGCCACACCCATGCGATCCGCAAAAAAGACAAGAAGAAACCCAAGCGCAACCAGGCATTATGGGTGGCTGAGCAGTTAGGCATCAAGTTGCACATCATTGACGTGATCGAGGAATACAAGGAGGTCCTTCTTCATCCCGGACATGGCTACGGCCAGAACATGAATCCCTGCCTGGACTGTAAGGGATTTATGGTGCGCAAAGCCTATGAGTGGATGCAGGAACAGGGTTTTGATTTCATCATCACCGGCGAGGTGGTCGGCCAGCGGCCCATGTCTCAACGCCGCGACACCCTGCCGGTTATTCAGCGCGAGTCCGGCGCCGGGGATTTGTTGCTGCGCCCACTTTCGGCGCTCAACCTGCCAGAAACCCGCCCGGAGCGTGAAGGCTGGGTGCGGCGGGATGAGTTGTATGATTTCAGCGGCCGCAGCCGTAAGCCGCAGATCGCGCTGGCGGCAAAGTTCGGTTTCGAAGAGTATTCCCAGCCGGCGGGCGGCTGTTGCTTTCTCACGGACAAATCTTATTCGGACAAACTGGTGGACATGTGGGCGCACCGCTCTTCGCGGGATTACGAACTGGATGACATCATGTTGCTCAAGGTGGGCCGCCACCTGCGCCCCCGTCCGCATTTCAAGCTGATTGTCGCCCGGGAAGAGGGCGAGACCCGGTTTCTGGAGGGTTACCGCAAACAGTTTGTTCATTTGCAGAGTAAAAGTCACAACGGCCCGCTGGTGCTGATCGATGGAGTCATCGATGAGAGCGATCGACTGCTGGCGGCGCGTATCAGCGCCCGCTTCGGCCAGGGGCGGGATGCCGCAGAAGTAGAAATGGAAATTACCGATCTGGATGGCCGCTCGCAGCCGTTGACGGTCAAACCGTTGCGGGCGAATGAAATTCCACAGGACTGGTATGTCTGAACAGCATCTGGACGCCCGCCGCCTGCTTTGTCCCCTGCCGGTGATCCGGGTACAGAATACCGTGGCGACGCTGGCGGCGGGCGACATCCTGCAGGTGGTCTGTAGCGATCCCGGCGCGCTGCATGATGTGCCGGCCTGGTGCCGGGTGCATGGTCATCGCGTGCTGGCGGCAGAACAGCGCGGTGATGAGGTGCGCATCCGTATTGAGGTGGTAGCACAGGAACCGCCGGCATGACAACTTCCCCTTTTGAAATCGAGGACGCAGACAGCGAGGAGCGCTACCGGGAAACGATTCGCGTAACCCTGATTGGCTCGGTGATCGATCTGCTGCTCGGGGTGGGGAAAATAGTCATGGGATACATCGCACATTCGCAGGCGCTGATCGCCGATGGCGTGCACTCCCTGTCGGATCTGGCGTCGGATTTTGTCGTACTGTATGCGGCAAAACATGTCAGACAGGACGCTGACGAAGATCATCCTTATGGTCACGGGCGCATCGAAACCATTGCCACTGTGGGTTTGGGGGTGATGCTGATTCTGGCAGCCTCAGGGATAACCTGGGATGCTATCGAGCATATACTGAAACCGGATAGCCTTGCGCCGCCCGGCTTCTGGGCGCTGGTGGTGGCGGCTATTTCGGTGGTGAGCAAGGAGGCCATCTATCAGTACACCATGGTGGTGGCGCGCAAATACAGGTCAAAATTGTTGGAAGCCAATGCCTGGCACAGCCGTTCCGATGCTATTTCTTCCATCGTGGTGCTGGTGGGTATCGCCGGCAGCATAGCCGGTTACCATTATCTCGATGCCGTGGCCGCCGTGGGCGTGGGGTTGATGATCGTCAAAATCGGCTGGAATCTTACGTTTCACAGTTTCCGCGAGCTGATCGACACGGGCCTGGAGCCGGAACGATTGCAAGCTATTCGCCAGAGCATTCTCAGCGTGGACGGGGTGCGTTCTCTGCATATTCTGCGTACTCGCAGCATGGGCGCGGATGCGCTGGTCGATGTGCATATTCAGGTGGATCCGGAACTGAGTGTGTCCGAGGCCCACTATATCAGCGAAAGTGTGCGTCTTAAATTGATAAAAGAAATTGAAGAAGTCGCGGATGTCATGGTACACATAGATCCGGAGGATGATGAGCATTTTCAATTCCGAGCCGGCCTGCCTCATCGTACGGAACTCGAGAAGCAGTTGCAGTCATGCTGGTCTGACATTCCGGCTGCCCGGCATATTGATCACATGGTTCTGCATTACCTTGAGGGCAGAATCAGAGTAGAATTGCTGCTGCCATTGTCAGCCTTGAAAGAAGGGTCCAGCTCAATGCGCCTTGAGGAACAGTTTAACCGGGCATTGGCCGGGTGCGAGGAGATAGAATCCGTGCGCCTGCGTTATCATTAAAGCAGGCGTTTTAAAGTCTTTATTCGCTACGGTTTGAACCACCCACTCCCGCAGTGTGCAGTCAAAAACGCTAAGAGCGACCCCCGACCCAGCGCACTAAAAAAGAACATTTGGTCAATGGGGTGAACGATAACGGTGCAGAACGGAGTTATTAAGACGGTTCGATGTGACGCTTAATCCATATGAATCAATACTCTGTGTGGTGGCATGTTTCATGCACCACACAGGACGCGAAAATTTGAGTTCCGGTTGCCTGTGATTCAGCAACTTTACTAACTAGCGGGAGATTAAGAGTAATGTCCGATAAAGTTTTGAAGATGATAAAAGACAACGGGGTCAAGTTCGTTGATTTCCGTTTCACTGACACTCACGGGAAGGAGCAGCATGTGTCTGTTCCGTCCCACACGATTGATGCCGATCTTTTCACCGAAGGTAAAATGTTTGATGGTTCCTCCATTACCGGCTGGAAGGGCATTAACGACTCCGACATGATTCTGATGCCGGATCCTGACACGGCGGTGATGGATCCCTTTACCGATGAACCCAGCCTGATTCTGGTTTGTGACGTCATTGAACCGACCACCGGTCAGGGTTATGGACGCGATCCCCGCTCTGTCGCCAAACGCGCCGAAGCCTATTTGAAATCCACCGGTATTGCCGACGCGGTGTTTTTTGGTCCCGAGCCTGAATTCTTTGTCTTTGATGATGTCCGTTGGGGCGCCACGATGAGTGGCGCCTTCTACAAGGTTGATTCCGATGAAGCCGAGTGGAATTCGGGAAAAATCTACGAAGACGGCAATATCGGCCATCGTCCCGGCCTCAAGGGCGGTTATTTTCCGGTCCCGCCCGTTGATTCCCTTAACGATCTGCGTGCCGCCATGTGTCTGGCGATGGAAGAAATGGGCGTCATTACCGAAGTCCACCATCATGAAGTGGCCACCGCCGGCCAGTGTGAAATCGGTACCCAGTTCAACACCCTGGTCAAGCGCGCCGACTGGAACCAGATCCTGAAATACTGTGTGCATAATGTGGCCCACATCTATGGCAAGACAGCAACCTTTATGCCCAAGCCGCTGGTAGGTGACAACGGCAACGGCATGCATGTCCATCAATCCCTGGCCAAGGACGGGCAGAACCTGTTCTCCGGTGATGAGTATGGCGGTCTGTCTGAAACCGCGCTGTACTACATCGGCGGCATCATCAACCACGCCAAGGCACTCAATGCGTTGACCAATGCCTCTACCAATAGTTACAAGCGTCTGGTGCCGGGTTTTGAGGCACCGGTCCTGCTGGCCTACTCGGCCCGTAACCGTTCCGCCGCCATCCGCATTCCCTATGTCACCAGCCCCAAAGCACGGCGTATCGAGGTTCGTTTCCCGGATCCCACCGCCAACCCCTACCTGGCATTTTCAGCCATGATGATGGCGGGGCTTGATGGTATTCAGAACAAGATCCACCCGGGGGAATCGTCCGACAAGGATCTCTATGATCTGCCGCCGGAAGAACTCAAAGACATCCCGACGGTTTGCGCCTCGCTGGAAGAGGCACTGGAAAACCTGGATCAGGATCGTGCCTTCCTGACAATCGGGGATGTCTTCACCGATGATCTGATCGATGCCTATATCGGACTGAAGATGGAAGAAGTCACTCGCATGCGCATGACCACGCATCCGGTAGAGTTTGACATGTATTACTCGCTTTAATCGCTGAGGGTTTAATCTCTTTGGGTTTAATTCCCCCGCTACGCAGACTTATCAATCGTTGCATAAGTACTTGCATCATAGCCCCCTCTCCCTCTGGGAGAGGGTTGGGGTGAGGGGATAAAACACATGTGAATACTTATGCAACGATTGATACGGGGAGCAATGAGAAATACTTCCTGTATCTTTATTTCATCCTGGGCTATGCTGAGCGCATGCGCCCGATACTTTTTATTCTATTTATCAGCCTGAGCCTGTCTTTGTTTGCGGCATCAAAGATATATAAAAAAGTAAACCCGGATGGCAGCGTCGAATATTCCGACGTGCCCCTTGTTCCGGGAGCCAAACCCATCAAACTGAAACCGTTACCCACTGTTAATATGACGCCGGTGGCGCCCGCTCACCCGCGCTCGTCTTCGCACGCACCCGCCACCAAGCCGTTCCGGTACGAAAGTATTCGCATCCTCTCGCCACAGGCCGATGAAGCCATTCGCAGCAACAATGGAAACCTCCGTATCAAGGGTGAATTAACGCCCTCCCTGCAGAGCAACCTTAAACACCATCTTCAGTGGCAAATGGATGGTAAGATCCTGGCCGGTGCCAACAGCCTGAATCTGAACCTGAAAAATCTGGATCGGGGCACCCACAAACTTCAGCTTCGCGTGCTTAATGCTAACGGTAAGGTCGTAATTCGAACGCCCACTATTTCCTTCCATATCCTGCGCGTGGCGCTCGGTGCCGGAAATACATTGGCTCGGCCACTAAAAAATGCGCCCTGAGCAAAGCCGAGGCAGTATTGAATCGCTGAGAGCGCCATTTCCCGTGGCTTGCCGCGTGTGAAAATAATGGTTGCGATGGGCACGTCTGAAAGATTCCCGAGCCGTTCCTTGGCAATACTTCGCCTGCTTGCGGCGGATGGGTTTATTATGAACCCGAACCCAGTGTAGTTTTGCACCATTGTTGTGCGCTTTGTTTGCAGATGCGCTATGATTAGCCATAGCCGCCGCTGCAAACAGCCAGGCAGAGCTGCAAATGCGTATTCACCGCACCCTCCTGCCTTCATTAAGCAACTGTTTCCCCTATAAAATTGTCCATTTGGTGCGGCGTATGCCGGTTTTTGTGCGTTGCCGGGTTGCTGGTTTGGTTCTTGCTTATACATGACTCATGGGCTTGGTAATGATCTCCAGGGTGCAAATTCAACAGCGAATACTGGATGGACTTAGTGTCGCGACGTTATTGTTTAATACTCGATTCAGGCTGATTTTTATTAATCCGGCCGGCGAGTGGTTGCTTGGGATTAGCGCCCGCCATCTGCTGGGACAGCATTTCTCCGAGCTGATGCAGTTTGAGTCCCCGATTATGCCCGCGCTGGAAGAGGCGCTGCACAGCCACCATCCCTTTACCCGGCATGAAATGACGCTAAGCCTGGCTCATGGTGATGAACGGGTGGTGGACTTTACTGTTATTCCCCTGATCGAAGCCGATGAGGAGCCGGAACTGTTGCTAGAGCTGACACCGATTAATAATTTGTTGCGCATTGCCCGTGAAGAACACCGGCAGACGCAGCAGGTGGCCACGCGTGAAATGTTGCGCGGGCTGGCGCATGAGATCAAGAATCCGCTGGGGGGGTTGCGGGGGGCGGCCCAGTTGCTGGAAAAACAGTTGGCGACCGAGGAGCTGAAAGAATATACCCAGGTCATTATCCGCGAGGCGGATCGTCTCAAAAATCTGCTCAATCGCATGCTGGGGCCAAATACGCAGGCGGCAAAAACCGCTACCAATATCCATGAAGTTCTGGAGCGAGTGCGCCATCTGGTCTGTGTTGAGGTCGATGAACGAATCAAGCTGGAGCGTGACTACGACCCCAGCATCCCAGAAGTCGATGCCGACAGGGATCAACTGGTGCAGGCGTTGCTGAATATCATTCGCAATGCCTGCCAGGCGCTACCTGACCGGGGCACAATTATTTTGCGCACGCGAGTGGAGCGTAAATTCACCATTGGCCAGAATCGCCATAATCTGGTGGCGCGCATCAACGTCATTGATAACGGACCCGGTATTAATGATGAGATGAAAGAAAAGATATTTTTTCCCATGGTGACCGGGCGGGCAAACGGCAGCGGGCTGGGCTTGTCGATTGCCCAGTCGTTGATCGAACAACATGGCGGCGCGATTGAGTGCCAGAGCGAGCCGGGGCAAACAACCTTTTCCATTTTGTTACCAATTCAAAGCAGGGAGTAAAGGATGAGCAAGGAAACCATCTGGGTGGTGGATGATGATCGTTCCATTCGTTGGGTGCTGGAAAAAGCGCTGAAGCAGGCGGAGATGGAAGTCAAAACCTATGAGGACGCCCATAGCGTATTAAAAGATCTGGAACGTGATGAACCGGACGCCATTATCAGTGACATCCGCATGCCGGGGATGGACGGTCTGGAGCTACTCAGCCAGATCCACCGCCAGCACCCCGATCTGCCCGTGATCATCATCACCGCGCACTCGGATCTGGATAGCGCCGTATCGGCCTATCACGGTGGCGCATTTGAATATCTCCCCAAACCTTTTGATGTGGATGATGCGGTCGAATTGACGCGCCGCGCGGTGCTTCATCATCAGGAAATTTCGGAAAGCAGCATGGACAGCGGCAATGATGAAACCGGGATCATCGGCGAAGCTCCCTCCATGCAGGAAGTGTTTCGCGCCATCGGGCGCCTGTCGCGCTCTAATATTACGGTACTGATCAATGGCGAGTCCGGCACGGGCAAGGAACTGGTAGCCAAGGCCCTGCACCAGCACAGCCCGCGGGGCGAGAAGCCCTTCATTGCGCTGAATATGGCCGCTATCCCCCGTGATCTGCTGGAATCCGAATTATTCGGCCATGAAAAAGGTGCCTTCACCGGCGCCCAGAGCGGTCGCCAGGGACGTTTTGAACAGGCCAATGATGGCACCCTGTTTCTCGACGAAATTGGCGACATGCCCGCCGAGCTACAGACCCGCCTGTTGCGGGTGCTGGCGGATGGCAAGTTTTACCGTGTCGGCGGACACCGCCCGGTGAAAGTGGATGTACGTATTATTGCCGCTACCCACCAGAACCTGGAACAACGGGTCAGGCAGGGAGATTTTCGTGAAGATTTATTTCATCGCCTGAACGTGATCCGGATTCATATCCCTGCCCTGCGCGAACGCGGTGAAGACATTCCCCTGCTGGCCAGACACTTCCTGGTGCAGGCGGCGGAAGAGCTCAATGCCGAGATCAAAACACTGGATGAAGAGGTCAAGACCTATCTTTGCCGACTCGACTGGCCCGGCAATGTCCGCCAGCTGGAAAACACCTGCCGTTGGCTGACGGTGATGTCGCCGGGGCAGATCGTGCACATGGATGATCTGCCGCTTGAGCTGCGAGATGAAAGCCGGCTGGCGCGACAGGACGCTCACTGGGGGGAGGCCCTACGTAGTTGGGTGGAACAGCAGTTAGCCCAGGGAGCGACCGGGATACTGGAAACCACGACACCGCAATATGAAAAAGTCATGATCGAAGCCGCGCTAAAAAAATCCGGCGGCCGCCGACAGGACGCCGCTAAACTGCTGGGCTGGGGACGCAACACCCTGACCCGCAAGATTAATGAGCTGGGAATGGACGATATCTGATAGCGCAACCGGACCCCGTCCCGGACGGACGGCGGCGCTCAGTGGTCGTGATCGTGGTCGTCGTCGGGCGCTTGGCTGGCAGCCGCCTGCATCGTCTTGTATTGTGCCGGAGTGATACCGGGCAAGGCTTTGAGGAAGGCGACCATGGCCCATATCTTGTCATCCGAATGTGTCGGTCCCCAGGCGGGCATACCGGTCATTCTGACGCCGTGTTTGATCACCCAGAACAACTCACCGGGGGACATCTCTTTGGCATGCTCGGCCAGGGCGGGGGGCTGGGGATTGAGGCCATCATGTGCTTCGCCCGGCTTAATACCCGGTGCACCGTGACATGTTGTGCACATCTCGTCGTAGTGGCGGAAGCCCATTTCGATAGTTTTGGGATCCGACAGGCTGATATTGGCAGGCGATTTAATATTTTCCGCGCGGCGCTCTACGGATTTCTCCATGGTGGTGTGCAAAACCCAATGTACCAGAGCGGAATGCTTGTTGGTGGCCGCGACGTTATAGACGCCGGAGTATACAAAAGCAAGTCCGCCGACAACGGCTAGCACAACGAGGGCCAGGAGGGTGGCCGGGATATTTTTCATAATTTACCGTTTCTTTATGTTGTGGTGATGGAGGGGTGGCACCCGCCTGTGGTGGTGTATTATGCGTGATTTAAGGCTTAGTGCATATTGTCGTCGATGGACCCTTCCTCTGTGTCAAAGTTCCATATCAAAGAGGTTTGTTTTCAAAATGGCGCCTCCAGGGGGAAATAACAGGGGGAAATAACGCGGTATTAATAGAATGGCTGATCTATAAAAAACGCATAATAAACGGGTAATAAAAATGGGCTATACTGTGTGGCCAATTTGCCTACCAGAAACGCAAAGATATCAAAAGCTTACATTCATGGAGTGGTGAACAGATGAAAAAAGCACTAATTACAGGCATCACCGGACAGGATGGCGCTTACCTGGCCGAATTCCTGCTGGACAAGGGTTATGAAGTTCATGGCATCAAGCGCCGAACCTCCCTGTTCAATACGGATCGTATCGATCATCTGTATCAGGATCCCCACCAGAAAGATCGCAGGTTCATTCTTCATCACGGCGATATGACCGACTCCAGCAGTCTGCTACACATCGTGGAAAAGGTGCAGCCCGACGAAGTCTATAATCTGGCCGCCCAAAGCCACGTGGCCGTTTCTTTCGAAGAACCGGAATATACCGCCAACTCGGATGCCCTTGGCACCCTGCGCATACTTGAGGCCATCCGTACCCTGCATCTGGAGAAAAAAACCCGCTTCTATCAGGCCTCCACTTCCGAGTTGTTTGGTAAGGTGCAGGAAGTCCCGCAACGGGAAACCACCCCCTTTTATCCTCGTAGCCCGTATGCCGCCGCAAAAATGTATGCCTACTGGATTACCGTCAACTATCGTGAAGCCTACGGCATGTATGCCTGCAACGGCATTCTGTTTAACCATGAGTCTCCCTTGCGCGGCGAAACCTTTGTTACCCGAAAAATCACCCGCGTTTTAGCGCGTATCGCGCTGGGGCTGGAAGACTGTCTGTATCTGGGCAACATGGAGGCCAAACGCGACTGGGGTCATGCAAAAGATTATGTCGAAATGCAATGGCTGATGTTGCAACAGGATCAGGCTGAAGATTTTGTGATTGCTACCGGCAGACAATTTTCGGTCCGTGATTTTGTCAACGCGGCGGCAAAAGAGCTGGGCGTTGAACTGCGCTGGGACGGCGAGGGTGTGGATGAAACCGGCACGGTTACCCATCCCGGTGACACAAATCTGAAAAAGGACAGTGTTATCGTGCGAGTCGATCCCCGCTATTTCCGCCCAACTGAAGTGGAAAGCTTGCTGGGGGATCCCTCCAAGGCCCAGAAAAAACTGGGCTGGGTGCCAAAAATTTCTTTCGAAGAACTGGTTGCCGAAATGGTGCAACACGATCTCAACCTTGCCAGGCGGGATGAATTGTGCAAGAACGAGGGCTTCAAAACCTTCAAGTACAACGAATAGAGCAGGCATTTCGGATGGACAAAAATGCAAAAATTTATGTCGCCGGCCACCGTGGCCTGGTCGGCTCGGCCCTGTTGCGGCGACTGGATAAAACGGGCTATAAAAATATCCTTACCCGTGCTCACAAAGAACTGGACCTGCTGAATCAGGCGGACGTACATGATTTTATGCGGGCCGAAAAACCGGACTATATATTTCTCGCCGCCGCAAAAGTCGGCGGCATTCATGCTAATAGCGAGCTGCGGGCTGATTTTATTTACCAGAATATGGTAATTGAAACCAACATTGTTCATGCCGCCTATTCGGCGGGTACGGGCGGCCTAATGTTCCTTGGTTCGAGCTGTATCTACCCGCGCGACTGCCCCCAGCCAATGAAAGAGGACTACCTGCTCACCGGTCCCCTGGAGCAGACCAACGAACCCTACGCCATCGCCAAGATCGCCGGCATCAAATTGTGCGAATCGTTCAACCGCCAGTATGGTACCCAATATATCTCGGTTATGCCCACCAATCTATACGGCCCAAAAGACAATTTTGATCTGCAATCCAGCCATGTATTACCCGCATTGATGCGCAAAATCCACGAAGGTAAAGTCAATAAGGAGAAGACGGTCTCCATCTGGGGGACCGGCAAACCCATGCGTGAATTTCTTCATGTAGACGACATGGCTGATGGCTGCGTATTTCTGATGGAAAAAGGCATTGCTGACGGTATTTATAATATCGGCACCGGCGTCGATGTCACCATCCGCGAAGCCGCCGAAACTATCCGTGAGGTTGTTGGTTATGAAGGTGAGTTTGAATTCGATACCAGCATGCCCGATGGCACGCTACGTAAACTACTGGATGTCAGC
>DRJN01000039.1 GCA_011052165.1 Gammaproteobacteria bacterium | reverse complement strand
ATCGTTGCATAAGTATTTGCATCATAGCCCCCTCTCCCTCAGGGAGAGGGTTGGGGTGAGGGGATAAAATACATGCAAATACTTATGCAACGATTGATATTTAGAAACCCAGCCTTTCCTCAAATAAGGCCTCGTTGATCGAGCAGCCAATATAGTCGGCGATAATGCGCATATCCCTCTCGGCGTTGCCCAGGCAACTGGTGGCGCCGGGCGAAGGAGTCATATTAAAGATAATGCCGTTACCCGTATCAATTTTAGCCTCGCCCAGATGCAGTTTTGCTTCACGCTTGTCGATCATCACCGGACGTACGCCGCCGATGCCTTTGGCAAACTGCAAATCCGCCAGTTGAAGCAAGGGAATAATTTTGCGTGCATCTTTTAAAAACAGACGCTGGCGTATGCCCGGCACTTCGAACAAAATATTGCGCAAAATATAATTGCGGATGTCCGCCACCCGGAACAGTTTCCAGAAGGCCAGCAGAACCCGGTGATCCAGACGCAGCACCTGAAAAAACTCGGGCAGGGTTTTAATGTTATAACGTTCCAGCATGGGCAGCACCAGGGCAGTGGGACCGAGGCGGGTTTTATCCGGCAGCAGAATATCAGGATCGCCATGAATCGCCGCGAAAGGCAGCTTGTCATTCTGTACCGTATAAACCTTGCCATTGAGGCATTTCGGCGCGTAATAGAAACTTCCCGCCATGGGCAGGCAGGAATAATAGTGACCATAGCCCATGCGATGAGCAAACAGCAGGCTGTGCCCCCCCGCGCAGACCACCACGAAACGGGCCTGATACTGTCCCCGGTTGGTCGTGACCTGATACAGATCGCCCTGCTTTGCGATTTTGCTGACATAGGTTGACAGGGAAACCTCCACCACTTTGTTAGGATGCGTGCGGGCCTGTTCTACAAAAGATTCTGATAAGGCGGCAAAGTCGACGGCGGTGTATTCCCCCACAATGCCAATACCGTTGAGCATCTCCCGACGCCCCTTAACGACATGGGGTTCCAGTTCATGAATGGCTTTTTCATCCAGCAACTGCATGGCGGGATAATGGGGGGAAAAGATGTTGAAACGTTCCACCAGGGTAGCGCATTCCTGTTCGCCCACACCGATGATCATTTTTTGCTGTTTGAAAATGATGCCATCACGCTGCGCCAGCCCACCCGTGTAATTGACCAGCATGGCGGCCGTGCGCTGAACCTGACGGGCTTTTTCCAGGGTATAGTTGGTTTCGATATCACCACAGTGCAGGGTCTGGCTGTTATTGCGGCCATTGGAGTTAACGGCAGCAACCGAAGCGTATTTTTCCAGCAGGGTGATGGATTTTAAATCGGTAAACGTCGCCAACTGATACAACAGTGCGGTACCCGAGACACCCCCGCCGACAATCAGCACGTCACAAACAGCTTGTCCGTTCATTTCATCCAGTTCCTGTTTTTTTCCAGAATAACCGCAGTAGCGACCATAGCAGGAGATGCTTGAATATGCCCCATTTAATTTTATACCCTTAGCGGAAAGACACTCGCGGAAGATAACGCCAGGCAATCAAAAATCCACTTAGCGCCAACAGCATGGCGACCAAAAACATACTGCGCGCACCCAGGCCTTCAAACAGATAACCACTGTAAAAACTGCCCAGCGCGCCACCGGCGCCAAAACTCACGCTACTGTAGAGCGCCTGTCCCTTACCCTGATGGCGACCGGTAAAGAAACCGTGAATATATTGTATCGTAGCGGCATGATAGATACCGAAACTGGCGGCATGCAGGCACTGGGCAAATATAATCAACACTAAAGATTGCGGGTACAGGGCAATGATCAACCAGCGCAGAGCCGCCAGTAGAAAACTACTCAGCAACAGCCGACGCAAACCCACCAGCGGAACCAGCCGTGGCATCAGCAGAAAAATTCCAACCTCAGCCGCGACGCTTAGCGCCCATAAACTACCGATCGCGGAAAGAGAATAGCCATAACTCCGTAAATAGATAGAATAGAATGTATAGTAGGGTCCATGACTGGCCTGCATTAAAAAACAGACCAGCAACAGACCCACCACCTCGGGCCGCGACAGCAGGCGGCGCAGAGGTTCATGATCCAGGCTCAGATGCCCCGCCGCCTCTTCCGGCACGATCAGGCTGCTCAGCCAGATCCCGGCAAACAACACCAATAGGATCATGGGCAACATACTGATACCATCGCCTTCCAGCACGCGACCCAGGCTCCAGACCGCCACGATAAAGCCAATGGAACCCCAAAGACGAATGCTGCTATAACGATGAACCTGATCGCCCAGATGGGAAAACGTAGTGGCTTCAAACTGTGGCAAGGTGGCATTCCAGAAAAAACTGAATACCACCAGCACCACTAACAGCCAGGTAAAACTGTCCCCCGCCAGCACCCCGGCAAAGGCCAGCATGGAAATCAGACAACCGAGCCGCACGATGCCCATACGCCGGCCAGTGTGATCCGCTACCCAGCCCCAAACATTGGGTGAAACAATTTTGGTGGCCATAAGAACAGCCATGAGATTGCCAATATCCGCGACACTCAATCCCAGTGACTTGAGATACAGACTCCAGTAGGGAAGCAACGCCCCCAGACTCGTGAAGTAGAAAAAATAGAAACCCGAGAGACGCCAGTAGGGCATAAATCAGGCACGAGGGGCGAGGTGCGAAGGACGAGGCATGGTGTGTCCATCCCCTGAATCTCTGTTCATACAGAAGCGGGTATAATCGGTGTTTCAGAATTGACATCCATGTTCTGAGCACGGTGGCGCAGCACATGATCCATCAGCACGATGGCCATCATGGCCTCCGCGATAGGCGTGGCGCGAATACCGACGCAGGGATCGTGGCGGCCTTCGGTGACGACCTCAACGGGTTTGCCATGAATGTCCACACCGTGGCAAGGCAATCTGAGGCTGGAAGTGGGTTTCAGGGCAATGCTGGCAAAAATATCCTGCCCGGAAGAAATGCCACCCAGCACGCCGCCGGCATGGTTGGAAAGAAAGCCCTCGGGCGTCATCTCATCCCGGTGCTCAGTACCCTTCTGCACCACTGATTCAAAACCAGCACCGATCTCCACGCCCTTAACAGCGTTAATGCTCATCAGCGCATGCGCCAGTTCGGCATCCAGGCGGTCGAAAATCGGCTCACCCAGTCCCGGCGGCACGCCGGTCGCGACTATATTAATACGCGCACCAATGGAATTGCCTTGTTTGCGCAGGGCATCCATATAGGCTTCCAACTCGCCAACTTTGGCGGCATCAGGAAAAAAGAATACATTGTCAGCCACCGCTTTCCAGTCAAAGGCTTCGGCTTTTATCGATCCCAGTTGCGCCATATAACCGCGTATTTCGATAGCGTATTTTTCCTGTAAATATTTTTTGGCAATGGCGCCCGCTGCCACGCGCATGGCGGTTTCCCGCGCAGACGCCCGCCCGCCCCCGCGATAATCGCGAATGCCGTATTTTTGCTGATAGCTGTAATCGGCATGACCCGGGCGGAAACGATCCATGATTTTTGAATAATCGTTGGAGCGCTGATCCGTATTGTGAATGATCAGACCGATGGGCGCACCCGTCGTTTTACCTTCGAAAACGCCGGAGAGAATCTGTACTTTATCCTGTTCCCGCCGCTGGGTGGTATGGCGGCTGGCACCCGGCTTTCTGCGGTCAAGATCCACCTGCAGATCAGACTCCAATAAGCTCATCCCGGGGGGGCACCCATCGACGATACAACCTATCGCAGAGCCATGACTTTCGCCAAAACCTGTGACGCTGAATATTTTGCCTATACTATTACCTGACATGAGGGATGTTTCTCAATATTCGTATTATCTAACATGATTATCTGGAGACAGTATCATGATCCTGGACATTTTGCCTGGCGCACAACAGCACCCGCTAATAGCTATCCTTCATTGTAAAATAAAAATGATTATAAATTATACTCGCTGCCAGAAACAGATAAATTAACCCCTCCGCGATGACTTATACAAAGAAACATAGACAGCCCACCGTAAGGAATGCGCACCCTTCCATCAGCCCCATGCTACTGTCCCTCGCCTTTAGCGTTATGATACTGACCTATATCGGTATCGGTTTTTTCAGCATCAGCCAGTCCAACCATGCACATGAAGATATTAAAGCCATTATTGAAAAAATAAGCGTAAAACTTGATCTAATCAGAACCATGCACACGGCTGCCCGCGAACGCAGCATCAATCTCTACATAATGATAACCGAGGCTGATCCTTTCAAAAGGGATAATGCTTACATGCAGTACAACCAGGATGCAACTGAATTCAGCCTTGCCTATAACAAATTCAAGGACATGGATCTAAGTGCAAAGGAACAGCGGCTGCTGGAACAACAGGCTGCAGCATCAAACTATACTGTTCCCATTCAGCACCGGGTGATCCAGCTCGCCAGAGAAGGAAAACTGAAACAAGCCCGGGAACTGATGACCGGTAAAACTATTCAGGCACAAAACAGGGTGATTGAATATATTGCACAACTGCAACAACTGCAACATGAATCCATTGCAGAAATCAAAACGCTGGCCGCCCAGTCAAATCGGCATACAAAAAACATACTCTATGTTTTAATCAGCCTGGCCCTGCTACTGGGTATCGCCATTGCTGTTTATACTACCCGTCGAATCAGGCGAATTGAAAAAAACCTGACCCGGGAAAAAGAACTGGCCCAGGTCACCCTGCAATCCGTTGGTGACGCCGTGATTACCACCAACAACCGGGGTTATGTACAATTCATGAACCCCGTAGCCGAACATTTGACCGGCTATTCCTGTAAGAGTGCGTTCAATAAACCTCTTCAGAAAATTTTTCGCATTATTTCTGAAATCAACCATCTCGAAGCGGAAAACCCGGTTAGCATCGCCCTTAATGAGCATATTATTCTCTCCATTACCGATGATATCGTCTTAATCAGAAAAGATGGTCAGGAATTCGCCATTGAACTGACCACCGCGCCCATCATGGATGACAGGCATGACATATTTGGCGCCATTCTGACTTTCCGTGACGTCAGCGAAATGCGCTCCATGTCCTACAAACTGAGTTATCAGGCCACGCATGACAGTCTCACCGGACTGGTGAACCGGCGTGAATTTGAGCGGCGTCTGGGACAGATCATTCAGAATGCCCGTAACGAAAAAACCTCCCATGCGCTGTGTTATCTGGATCTGGATCAATTCAAGGTCGTCAACGATTCTGCCGGCCATGCCGCCGGTGACGAACTGTTGAAGCAACTGGCGCACAAACTATTGCCTCTCCTGAGGAAAAGTGACGTGCTCGCCCGCCTCGGGGGAGATGAATTCGGCGTACTGCTGGAAGGTTGTAATGAGGAACAGGCGCATAGAATTGCTGAAATCATGCGCATCGCAATCAAGGAAACCCGTTTTCCCTGGGGCAACAACACGTTCGAAGTAGGCGTCAGCATCGGTCTCGTGCCGATAACCGCCGAGTCCGGCGGCGCATCGGATATACTCAGCGCAGCGGATACAGCCCGCTATACCGCCAAGGAAAATGGCCGCAATCAGGTTCAGATTTATCGTGAAGATAATCTTGAGTATTCAAAACGCAAAACAGAAATACGCTGGGTTAAGGATATTCAACAGGCGCTGGACACCAATGCCTTTATTTTGCACTGTCAGAAAATCATTCCCATCAGCGAGCATAGTCACTACGGGCACTTCTGCGAACTTCTGATCCGCCTGCAAGACAGTGAAGGTAAACTGGTGCCGCCTATGGCCTTTCTACCCGCCGCTGAACGCTATGATCTCATTCAGGAGATTGATAAATGGGTCGTACATAACGCGCTGACCACGCTTTATGAATTTCAGGATGAGAAACTTCCCGAAAAATTGTTTTTCTCCATTAACCTCTCGGGGCAATCACTCAGCGACAGCACTTTTCTCGACTATGTGCGCACAGAAATATTGAACAGCCGCTGTTCCCCTGATTACCTGTGTTTTGAGATCACCGAAACCGCCGCCATTGCCAACATGAGCAGGGCCATTCATTTTATCACCTCAACGAAGGAACTGGGCTGCAAATTTGCTCTGGATGATTTTGGAAACGGCCTGAGTTCCTTTACCTATCTCAAGAACATGCCGGTAGACTTTCTGAAAATTGACGGTAGTTTTGTCCGCGACATCTGCCACGACAGGATCGATCATGCCTTTGTTGACGCTATTCATCGTATCGCCACCATGATGAACATTGAAACCATTGCCGAATATGTAGAAAATGAAGAAACCCTGAAAATGCTGAAAGACATCGGCATTCATTATGCCCAGGGCTTCCACATCGAGCGGCCCAAAGATATTTCCGAAATCAGTAACAATATCTTAACCGCAACTTCCTGAGCGATCAGCCATGAGAATCTGGCTCTTCAGCAGAATTTGTGGGTTGCCCCCTCGCACGGGGGCGAGGGGGCTGTGATGCCAATACTTAGGCAAGGCAAAGAACCCGTTCAGATGACTTTGGAAAAGCGTTGCCCTGTTTTATTGCGAAGGTAAATATCGAACACCATGCAGATATTGCGAATCAGTAGTTTTCCAGGAGAGCTTACCGTGATTCTCCGGCCGCTGATGTCAACCAGGCCGTCATCCATCATGGGTCTGAGATCTTCCAGCTCACGGGAAAAATAGTCTTCGAAGCTGATTTTGAATCGCTGTTCAATATCGGCAAAGTCCAGTACAAAGTGACAGATCAACTGGTTGATCACCGCCCGCCGCAGTAGATCGTCAGTGGACAGGCTAATACCCCGAAAAATAGCCAAGTCATCGTTATCGATGCGTGCCGTGTAATCGTCCATGGGCTTGAGATTTTGTACATAGCAATCCCCCACCATACCGATCGACGTGACTCCCAGCGCCACCAGGTCGCAGTCCGCATGGGTGGAGTAGCCCTGGAAATTTCGATACAGCAACCCATTGGCCTGGGCCATCGCCAGCTCATCATCCGGTTTGGCAAAATGATCCATACCGATATACACGTAGCCTGCAGCGATCAGCGTTTCGATGGTGCTTTTCAGAATGGCCAGTTTTTCGTCGGCTCGGGGCAGGTCGCTTTCATTAATACGCCGCTGGGGCTTGAAGATCTCCGGCAAATGCGCGTAATTAAAAACGGAGAGTCGATCCGGGTTCATCGCCAGCACTTTTTCCAGTGTGGCGGAAAAAGTCGAGAGGCTCTGATGCGGGAGACCATAAATCAGATCCAGACTGACCGAATGAAAGCCTTCTTTACGTGCGGCTTCCATTACGGCATAGGTTTTTTCTTCAGACTGGATCCGGTTGACTGCCTTTTGTACGCCGGGATCAAAATCCTGTACCCCGAGACTCATCCGGTTAAAACCGACTTCGCGCAAAATGGCAATGGTCTCGGCCGTCGCCTCGCGCGGGTCGATTTCAATCGAGTATTCCCCTTTGCTGTCATCAGCCAGGTTGAAATACTGGCGCGTTACCTTCATCAGCTCACGCATCTCAGCGTGGCTGATAAAGGTGGGTGTGCCACCACCCCAATGCAACTGCCTTACCTTGCGGTCCGGATCGAACAGCTCGCTCTGCATAGCCAGCTCTTTATAAACCCGGCGCAAATAGGGTTCGGCCCGGCTTCGGTCCTTGGTCGCGATTTTGTTACAGCCGCAAAAAAAACAGATAGTGTCGCAGAAAGGGATATGAAAATAGAGAGACAAATCACGACCCGAGGCATTGCTGGCTTCAACCTGCACCCGGTAGTCGCCAATACTGAAGTCGGTATGAAACTGTACCGCAGTCGGATAGGAAGTATAACGCGGACCCGCCTTGTCATAACGGCGGATCAAATCGGAATCAAATATAATCTCAGACATGATGTTCTTCGAAGCTAAGGTGGACGTTGCAGTATAGCAGGAGGCAGGGCAAACTTTTAGTATCAATCGTTGCATAAGTATTCGGATGTATTTTATCCCCTCACCCCAACCCTCTCCCAGAGGGAGAGGGGGCTATGATGCAAATACT
>DRJN01000038.1 GCA_011052165.1 Gammaproteobacteria bacterium | reverse complement strand
GGCACCTACCGCGTGCTCACTGGCATGGCCGGTGAACTGCCAGCCACCGCCGCCCAACGCGAACTCACTCAACTCGATGAAAAGCTCTTCCTGGAACTGTATGGCACCACGCCATCCAAACTCCGCAAAATCGCCTGATTAACCGGGCTTCAAGGGGTCAGAGTACTTGAAATTCTCAGCGACAGTTCAAGACGTCAGCATAGTTGAAATTTCAAGTACTCTGACCCCTTCGGATTGCCCAGTAAGGCTCAAGCGGGGAGGGCCGGACAGGATAGGGCATTCTTGAGGGTAAATGCGCCCAGCGCATCCTGTCCCGGTTCTTCCCCGATTAAAGACTCAACAAGAAAAGTCGCCTTGATAACCGTTGTTACATCCGCTTTATCGTTTTTCTCTTCAGGTTCATTTTTGAGTGGACATTTGTACGCGACAAAGCTTTCCTGCTGGTAGTTCTGCGAACAGTCTTCTCTCTTGAAGCTTTCGATATAGGCAGGGCCCCCGCGGCAAAACCGGAGAAGTAGGCAAGGACATTCACTAAGTGCTGGTTGAGGCTGACCCTTTCGTCCTCAGCAGACTCTGCCAGCGCGCAGTGTAGGGATTTTGGCAACCGCAAAGTTACGCGACCACTGTAATCATCCGCCACCTCCTGCGGAACAGGCATGAGCTTTCCTTTTTCAGCGAACACCTCTGCTGTGGTTTCGATAGTATCGATAGCCAGCGCATAAGCTTCTTTAAACGTATCCCCGTACTCAGCCAGATCGGGCAATTCCTTGACCCTCGCCTCGAAGCACACTTCACCCTCGAACTCGCTCCGCCGTACCGTGATGTGGTAGGCATGTGGATCCATCATGATTTTATCCTTTCAAGGAAGCCGATAATTTCGGTTTCATACTGGTGCAAAATTTTCAGGACCTTCCTAATGTAGGCAGGCTTGACCTTTGGATTCTTGCCATGGCCGCAGTTGTAGCTGCCGGAGGTAAACGCAGAAATACCATCATGGAAAAACACCTTATGCCCACCCCGTTTACCGTTACGGACCTCGAAACCCAACCGTGCCAGTTGTTCAGCCAGCGTGCCACAGCGGAGGTTGGCCTTCGAGGCTTGAAGCGCTTCGAGGACCTCGCTGTATCTTCGTCTAGCGGGCATATGACACCATGTGTAGTGTCATAATAGAGAATTCCTTTAGAGATTTCAATATTTATTCTACTTGTATGTTTTTTATATGTATTTCAGGTCTTCATTGTAACAGGCATGTCGCTATCTTGTTGTTCTTAACAAATAACCTCTATTTCCAGTGTTTAGTTCAAATATGCTTGCAAAGCATTCAAATGCAGGTATAGTCTTGCATGTAGAGTCAATGCAAGGAAAGTAATTGCTATGAGAGAACCAACAGGAAAAGCGCGAGGCGGCTTGGCGAGGGCGGCCAGCCTGACGCCAGAACAGCGCCGAGCCATTGCGAAGAAAGGGGCTGATGCGAGAAAGGAGCTTGCATCCCTACCGAAGGCCACCCACGGATCGGCGGATAGGCCACTGAAGATCGGGGATATTGAGATACCGTGCTATGTGCTTGAAGACGACACCCGGGTTCTTTCCCAGCGGGGTTTACTCTCTGGTCTCGGAATGGTTAAAGGTTCCACCAGAAGCGGTGATGACCAACTGACCGTTTTGGCTAATGGTTTACGAAGAAAAGGGTTTGCGAACAATGAGATAGTGGAGGTGATCAAAAATCCAATCCGGTTCAGAGCACCGCACGGTGGGCGTGCTGCTTATGGATATCCAGCAACCATTCTTGTCGATATTTGTGAAGCTGTTTTGGTTGCGCGGAAAGCTGGGAAACTCCTACCGAGACAATCCAATATTGCAGACCAATGCGAGGTGCTGGTCCGCGGATTCGCGCGTGTTGGTATCATTGCCCTGGTCGATGAAGCGACCGGTTACCAAAAGGATCGCGCGCGCGATGCGCTGGCTAAGATTCTAGAAGCATTCGTAGCCAAAGAACTTCAGCCATGGGTCAAGAAATTTCCTGCCGAATTTTATGAAGAGATGTTCCGTCTCCGAGGGCTGCCGTTCAATCCTGACTCGGTTAAGCGGCCACCCTATTTTGGTCATTTAACCAACGATATTGTGTATAGGCGCTTAGCTCCCGGGGTTTGGAAAGAACTGAAGGCAAGGAGCAGAAAAAATTCGGAAGGTAGGCCAACCCATCAGTTACATCGATTATTGACGCCAGAGGTGGGTGATCCGCGTTTGCGAGATTTGCTAATGAAGGTAATAACAGTCATGCAGCTTAGTGATAAATGGGGAGATTTTAAATCGAAGCTTGATCGCGTGGTCCCCGCTTATGATGAGACGCTCAAACTTCCATTCGAGTTGGAAAACGATACGGGGGAAGGGTTATGATTCTCTCTCGGTCCCTCGCGCATGAGCAGCCTTCACGACAGCCTGCCGTCCGATGTGCCCCCCCTTGATTCCATGCAGGCAAGAATCCTTCCCCAGCCCGAAGGTCGAGGTCTCCCGCGCTGATCGGTGGGGATTTGGCTTGTGTCCCGGCTGGTTTCGGTTGCCCACACTGCGGAGCGCCGTCCTCGCCATGAGTGTCACGGCAATTCCAGGATTCCTTGACTGACAGCCTTCCCGGCACGAGCGCCGGCGATTCCCACAGTGCTCGGGCGGGGCATTGAGCCACGCCTGGGTCGCTTCCGCAGGTTCCCGTGCCGAGAGCGCAACCG
>DRJN01000037.1 GCA_011052165.1 Gammaproteobacteria bacterium | reverse complement strand
TTCCCAGCGCGTTTTATTCCGACTGGATTCAGGTGGCCGATGAAGAGGCGCATCATTTCAGCCTGCTGCGCGACTACCTGAAAACTCAAAATTATGATTATGGCGACTTCAGCGCACACGACAGGCTTTGGCAAATGGCGCTGGAGACGGCCCATGATCCGTTGGTGCGTATGGCCCTTGTGCCTCGGGTGCTGGAAGCGCGTGGTCTGGATGTACTGCCCGGTATTATGGCGCGTTTTCGTGAGGGCGGTTATCAGGAAGTGCTCGATATTCTTGAAATTATTCAGTCTGATGAGGTGGGCCATGTGAAGATGGGTTCGCACTGGTTTCATTATCTTTGTAAACAGCGCGGCCTGGATTCGGAAACCGTGTTTCGTGAGTTGCTGGAAAAATATATGAAAAATTATGTGAAAGGTTCGATTGATCGGGAAGCTCGCCGGCAGGCCGGTTTTTCGGAACAGGAACTCGATTATCTCGACGGCACGGGCTGATGCGCAGGTATCGATTTGTTTGCCTGTTGGTTGGGCTGTGTGTTTTTTCCAGTGCGATTGCCGCTGCCGCCAGTCATCTGACCACTCATCTGAAAGGAACGGTGCTGATTTTTGATGAATATGAAAAGGACGTAAAACCCTACCAGACCCGGGTGATGGTGACGGCCGATTATATGCGCTTTGATGACGGTAAAGGCGCCCTTGATTTTATGCTCTTCGATCGCCGGGCCAATATTATATTTAATGTTAATAGTGGGGATCAGACTATTATGTCAGTGGCGCCGCAACCGATGAAGGCGGTACCCCCCTTTAAACTGAAAAATGAGACGCACAAGCTTGATGACATGAAGGGTGCGCCTACCATTGCCGGGATCAAGCCACAGCACTATGTTTTCACCACCAACCAGAAGCACTGCTATGATGTGGTGGCGGTGAAGGGTCTGTTTAATGACGTGCTGACAGCTACCCGCGCTTTTAACGCCGTTATCGCCAGTCAAAATGCGGCCACGCTGGAAAGCCTGCCTGCGGATCAGCAGAATCCCTGTGATCTGTCGCATAATATTTTTTCCTACAATCGTTACCTGCGGTTCGGTTTCCCGATACGGGAATGGGATACGCATGGCAAGGGGCGTGCGCTGGTGAATTTCAAGAAAAATGTTTTGCTGGATAAAAAACTGTTTGTTTTGCCGGCGGGGTACAAACGTTTTTCCATCAGGGATTTTCGTGCCGGCAAGGTTCAGTTCGACAACTAAATAAACGCTCCTGCTACCCGTCCACTTCAGAAAGCACCGTTCGTCCTGAGTCTACCGTTCGTCCTGAGCTTGTCGAAGGAAGCTTGTCGAAGGAAGCCCTTCGGTTCCACTCAGGAGAGCCTTGTCGAAGAGTTCAGCGCTCAAAGAATGAGCGGGTATCAGGAAGCGTTATTCAGGCCGAGTGCTGCGATCATTTTTTTCGCGGCATTCGACAAGCTGCGCCGAGCATGCCAGACCACACCCAGCTCGCGCTGTATGTTCAGCCCGGCAATACCGAGAACCCGTAATTCGTCGCTGAGCATGGTGCGCGGGAGTACGCTCCAACCCAGACCCACGCTCACCAGCATTTTGATACTCTCCAGATAATGGGTGGCCATGCGTACCTTGATTTCTGGCATGTTTTCGCTTGCGCCTCCGGTCATGCTTCTTTCAATCAGTTCCCGTGTGTAGGTGCCCCGTTCCGGCAGAATGGCCGGATAAGTCAATAGATGTTCGGTTTCAATGAGAGCACAGGTATACAGAGGGTGGGTTTCGCCCACGACGACCGCCATGGGATCAGGCCATAATTTTTGCATGTGCAAATCTGCATCGGGCTTCAGCGGCAGGGTGATGACGCCCAGTTCCAGATCGCCATGATGAATGGCTTTGCAGGCCTCTTCCGATTTCATGAAGTGCAGATCCAGTTCCACCGCAGGATAGCGGACGGTAAATTGCTGCAGTACCGCTGGCAGGTGGTGCAGACCGATATGGTGGCTGGTGCCGATTTTCAGACAGCCACCCACATGCCCGGAAAGATTACGCAGAATGCGGCGGCTGTCCTCGATTTCGAGCAGGATATGCCGAGCGCGGGGTAATAGCATCTGACCGCTCTCGGTAAGTGAAATTTGTCGTCCGATGCGGTCGAACAAAGCCGTATCCAGTTCCGACTCGAGTGCGGCAATGCGCTTGCTCACCGCGGGCTGGGTGATATACAGCTGTTCTGATGCGCGGGAAAAAGAGCCGGTTTCGGCTACGCTGACAAAGGCCTGCAAATTGCTGATGTCCATTTATGTATTCCTTTAAGGAATGATAAATATAAAAATAATGAATTTGTGTAATAGCATAGATGAGGCTAGACTTCCAGCACAAGTCGGGTTGCAAACAGAAACAGGATGAGAGAAATGGCAGGCAAAACGTTATACGACAAATTATGGGATGCCCATGTGGTGCGTGATCCCGGTGACGGCACGGTGTTGATCTATATCGATCGACACCTGGTACATGAAGTCACCTCACCGCAGGCCTTCGAAGGATTGCGCCTGGCCGGGCGCAAGCCCTGGCGGGTGGAGACCAACCTGGCCACCCCGGATCATAATGTCCCGACCACCGCGACGGAACGTCACAGCGGCGTGGAAGGCATTGCCGATCCCGTTTCCCGTTTGCAGGTGCAGACGCTGGATCAGAATTGCCAGGAGTTTGGGATCACCGAATTTACAATGAATGATCCCCGTCAGGGCATTGTGCATGTCATCGGTCCGGAAGAGGGCGCCACCCTGCCAGGCATGACCGTGGTCTGTGGTGATTCTCATACTTCCACCCACGGCGCTTTTGGTGCGCTGGCCTTCGGGATTGGCACTTCGGAAGTGGAACACGCTCTGGCTACCCAGTGTCTGTTGCAGAAAAAATCGAAATCCATGCGTATTCGTGTTGAGGGCGTGAGATCTGAAGGGGTGAGCGCCAAGGATATCGTATTAGCTATTATCGGCGAGATTGGTACAGCCGGTGGCACCGGCTATGCCATCGAATTTACCGGTCAGGCGATTCAGGATCTGTCCATCGAAGGCCGCATGACCGTGTGCAATATGGCGATTGAAGCGGGCGCGCGGGCGGGGATGGTGGCAGTGGATGAGAAGACTATCGAGTATGTCAAAGGTCGTCCTTATGCTCCAAAGGCCGATCTCTGGAAACAGGCGGTGACGGGCTGGCAAACCCT
>DRJN01000036.1 GCA_011052165.1 Gammaproteobacteria bacterium | reverse complement strand
TGGTCGATCTTTTCCTGATCATAGTCACGCAGACCGCTCAGAATCATGTTTTTCTCACCTTTGCCCACAACTTCGCCTGCGGATTTGAACTGAAAATCAAAGCGCACATGGCCGCGTTTACCATTGATCTCAAGCTGGCTGCCGGATAGCTCCAGTTCGGGAGCGCTGAAGTCGAGTCTGTCCAGATCGATACTCATACTTTGGTAGATCACCATCGGTCGTTCCGGATTAATCATGACCTGCTCTTTTTTCATCAGTGGCACCAGAATATGGGGAAAGGTTTGGCCGGAGAAGCCAACATAACGGAGGGTTAGATCGGCAATGAGTGCCTGATCCGTGGTTGTTTCACCGCGACATCTTACCCCCAGGCACTCCTTGCCGTTTTCATCGCGGATTGAAAGCGCGCCCGCCGGGGACGCGTCGATCGCCAGTTGCATATCTTCACCCACCATGCCGGAAAAAGTGAACTCCATATGTTGGCAGAGGCCATGCTTCGCCAGCACCAGAGCAAAGATCAGATCGCCGGGGACGCAGAAGCGCTTCGCGTCCTGGTTATGGATGGGGTTGAAGTCACCCGCAACCCGTTTGGCAAAGTTGCTCGCCTGTTTGCGAGAAAAGTAAACCTTGTTATTCCTGGTGGAATAATATTTATCCAGTAGCATCGTCATGTCTATCTTGTAGCATTTTAAAGTTTCCGCACACGAAATGGCCGGAATCCGCGATACTACCATAAACGCCTGAAAACGGATCGTTGTTTCAACTTGTAGGCTCCTCCATGTCCCTGTTTCTTTCTGGGTGGCGGGATGATTTTTCTGAGAGAGGAGGCCGGAATCGATAAAATAACCTGATTAGGCGGAATTCGGATTGCTAAGAACTCGCGCATGCTGCAAAATTGCGGCCCATAAGCCGGGCCGGAGCGTATTAATCGTTGCATAAGTATTTATCCCCTCACCCCAACCCTCTCCCAGAGGGAGAGGGGGGTTATGATGCAAATACTTATGCAACGATTAATATTTGCCTGTTTGCCGGTGAAAATTTATTTTGCTTTTATTTTTCATATTTTTTAGGAGAAAGCTCGTGAAGTTGATTCTGTTAGGTGCACCGGGTGCGGGTAAGGGTACTGTTGCCAAATTGCTGACTGCCGTGGATGGTTCGGTTCAAATTTCCACAGGTGATATTCTGCGTGGCGCCGTGCAGGCGGGCAGCGAGCTGGGCAAGAAGGCTGAGGCCTTCATGAAAGCGGGTGATCTGGTGCCTGACGATCTGATCATGGGTATTATGGGTGATCGTTTGCAGGAACCGGATTGTGAAAAAGGCTTTTTGCTGGACGGTTTTCCACGCACTATCCCCCAGGCCGAAGCCCTGAAGGTGTTGTTGACCAAGCTGGGCATCGAGCTGGACATGGTGGTGAGCCTGGATGTGCCGCGTGAGGTGATTCTGGATCGCCTGACCACGCGCCGTACTTGCTCCAATTCCGATTGCCAGGCTATTTATAATGTCAAGAGCAATCCTACCCAGGTTGAAGGTGTCTGCGACAAGTGTGGCAGCCCGGTTATTCAGCGTGATGATGAAACGGAAGAAGCCATCAGCAAGCGTCTGGAAACCTACACAGAAAAAACCGCACCGCTGGTGTCATTCTATGAAAAAGAAGGTCAGTTGATGTCGGTAAATGCCACCTCCAGTGATGTAGTGGTTGCCTCTATCAAGGAAAAACTCGGTCTTTAAGCAGAACCATACCGCTGAGCGGCTTGCCGCTGTATTTTCCAGCAATGGTGTATTTTTGGGTTGCGTTCAAAGTCTTTCGGCAGGGTTGCGCGGGAGATGTTTTCAATCTGTAGTTCAGGAAGATCCGCCTGGTTCAGTTTGAATTGCCGTCGGTTATTGGAAAAAAGCAGGACGCCATGGGGGGTTAGCAGGCGGCCTGTATTTTTCAGGAGACTGACATGATCCCGTTGCACATCAAAGGTTGAACGCATGCGTTTGGAGCTGGAAAAACTGGGCGGATCAAGAAAAATCAGATCAAAGCGATATTTTTTCTCGGCCCGGCTAAGCCATTCTATGCAATCGGCCTGGACATATTCGTGCGGTGCCCCTTCAAAACCGTTTAGCGCCATGTTGCGCCGGGTCCAATCCAGATAAGTGTGCGACATATCCACGGTCAGGCTCGAAGTCGCGCCGCCTCGGGCGGCATAAACCGTCGCGCTGCCCGTATAGGCAAACAGGTTGAGGAAGGATTTGCCGGCTGCCAGCTTGCCCAACAGGCCACGGGTGATGCGGTGATCCAGAAATAGGCCCGTGTCGAGATAGTTTCTGAAATTGACCCAAAAGCGGTTCCCCCCTTCCATGACCTCAACAAAATCCCGACTGTTTGCCAGCTTTTCATATTGGGCATGGCCTTTCTGTTGCCGCCGTACTTTCAGAAATAACTGTTTTTCAGGAATGTCCAGTACTTCAAGGATGACCGCAAGGGCGATCTTCAGACGTTCTTTTGTTTTTGCCTCATCGATTTTTTTAGGCGCTTCATACTCTTGTACATGCACCCAGCGTAATGCTTCATTATCTGCGCTTTCATATATATCAATGGCGAGGGCGTATTCCGGTATGTCGGCGTCATAAAGGCGGTAGCAGTGGATCTGCTCCCGCTTACGCCAGCGGCTGAGGTGTTTGAGATTTTTGCGCAGGCGATTGGCCAGCATGCTTGCAGCATCGTGATGTTTTTTCAGGTTCAAGTCAGGGACTGCTCCAGTGAGGGCTTAAAACAATATCTCACCAGTTTAGCGTATTTACCATCTTCAGATGGATAATCATAAAAACGCTAGAGCTATTTGTCCCAGTTATTTAGAATAGGATGCAGTGCAAATATGCTTAAACAGCATGATATTGTTCCGGTAGTGATTTGAAATGAGAAAATCAGGAGTCTTTAAATGCCAAAGGCATGTGATCTGAAACGGGGAATGGTGGTTGATATTAACGGCCTGCCGCATGTGGTCAAGCAAGTGGAATCAAAAAGTCCATCTTCACGCGGGGCTTCGACTCTGTACAAGATCCGCTTTAATAATCTTCAGACGGGCCAGAAACTGGATGAATCCTATAAGGGTGACGATATGCTCAAGCTTGCGGATTGCCTGCGTACCCAGGTTCAGTATTCCTATAAGGAGGGGAGTATTTACACTTTCATGAATATGGAGGATTACAGCCAGTATAGTTTGAATGAGGACGATCTGGGGAGCCAACTGGGATATTTGAGCGATGGTCTTGAAGGTATTACTGCTTTGCTGGTCGATGGCAATATCCTGGCCATCGAACTGCCGCAATCAGTAAACCTTGAAATAGTCGAGACCGCACCCGCTATCAAAGGTGCGACAGCCAGCGGACGCAC
>DRJN01000035.1 GCA_011052165.1 Gammaproteobacteria bacterium | reverse complement strand
TAGTGGGTTTTTATTGCGCAAATCGAAGGTTTTCTGATCGGGTGTACGTGTTTCGCTTCGCAATGATGGGTTTCACTTCGTTCTACCCATCCTACGGGCATTTAACAGGGTAGGATGGGTAGAACGAAGTGAAACCCATCATTAATCAGCCTGCTCAGCCACCGAACATCCCCGGTGGCAACCCGCCCTTGAACTGGCGCAGCATCTTGCCCATGCCGCCGCCCTTGCCCATTTTTTTCATCATTTTCTGCATCTGGGTGAACTGTTTGAGCAGACGGTTGACATCCTGCACCTGGACTCCGGAACCCGCCGCAATACGGCGTTTGCGCGAACCCTTGATCACCGCCGGGCGCTGACGTTCGTGCGGGGTCATGGAATTGATAATGGCGACCATGTGGCCTAATTCTTTATCATTGGTTTGATTAAGCGCACCCTTCGGCAACCCCGGCATGCCCGGGAGCTTGTCCACCAGGCTGGCAATGCCGCCCATTTTGCTGAGCTGCTGAAATTGCTCGCGGAAATCTTCCAGATCAAAGCCCTTGCCCTTTTTCAGCTTGGCCGCCAGTTTCCCGGCTTGCTCCATGTCTATATTTTTCTGGGCTTGTTCCACCAAGCCCACCATGTCGCCCATACCCAGAATACGCGAGGCGACCCGGTCGGGGGCAAAGACCTCCAGCGCGGAGGCTTTCTCGCCGACCCCGAGGAACTTAATCGGCTTGCCGGTGATCTGGCGAATAGACAGGGCCGCACCACCCCGGGCATCACCATCGGTCTTAGTCAACACTATTCCGGTCAGAGGCAGGGCGTCATTAAACGCTTTGGCCGTATTGGCCGCATCCTGACCGGTCATGCTGTCCACCACGAACAAGGTTTCCACCGGCGATAACGCCGCGTGGATGCGCTTGATCTCCGACATCATGGTCTCATCGATGTGCAGACGGCCGGCGGTATCCACAATCAGAACATCATGATGCTGGATGCGGGCGTGTTGCAGGGCATTCTGAACAATTTCGACCGGATCCTGATCCGTCTGGCTGGGAAAGAAATCCGCCTCGACTTCGGCCGCGACCGTTTTCAACTGTTCAATCGCCGCCGGGCGGTAAATATCCGCACTCACCACCAGCACGGATTTTTTATGGGTTTCCTTCAACCAGCGCGCCAGCTTGGCGGTAGTGGTGGTTTTACCCGAACCCTGCAAACCTGCCATCAGCACGACGGCCGGCGGCGTGGTAGCGAGATCCAGCCCTTCGCTGACCTCACCCATCAGCCGGGTGAGTTCGTCATTGACGATCTTGATGAAAGCCTGGCCGGGGTTCAGGCTCTTGATAACAGTCTCACCCACGGCCTTTTCACGCACATGCTCGATGAAGTCCTTGACCACCGGCAACGCCACATCGGCTTCCAGCAGGGCCATGCGCACTTCACGCAGAGTGTTCTTGATGTTTTCTTCGCTCAATCGCCCGACGCCGCGCAAATTGCGCACCGTCTGGCCCAAACGTTCCGTCAAACCATCAAACATTAGTTACCACCTGAAACAGATATCGAAAGAGATTGAGACGAATTATAACGTAAATCGAGCGCCACCCAAGAGCAGGTTAATGCGGTGATCACTGATACGTTTTTTGCACTGCTCGAAAATGACCCGCTCGGCGCCCGGCTTGGTATGGGTAATAAAGATGTCAGGCCGGTGTTTAAGCTTGTGCAGATCCTCCGCCAGCAGGCGTGGACAATAATGTCCGGCGCGACGGCAGATATCGATATCCTGATCCGGAAAAGCCGCCTCGACGATGAGCAGATCCAGCCGCTCACGTTGATTCAATGCCGCCCAGAAACGATCGTTGGTGGTGGTATCGCCACTAAAAGCGAAGGCTTTATCCAGTGTCTGCACGCGATAGCCCACCCCGGGAACAATATGATTCACCGGAATCATTTCAATCGTATAATCCTCATGGATGAAAACTTCTCCGGGCGCCATGGCGGCATAACGCATGACCGGGTTGCGAGGTGAAGGCAAAACAGAAAAATCAGGCCAGATGATATTGTTGAAAACATGGTCCTGCAAAGCCCGCAGGGTTTCCGGCAGACCATGAATAACAACCGGAGTCTCGATGCGATCGAAAACGCTGTCCAGCAGCATAGGAATGCTGGCGATATGATCCATGTGGGAATGCGTCAGAAAAATATGCTCAACCAGTAACATGCTGGCCAACGGCAATTCACCTACGCCCGTGCCGGCATCGATCAGAACTTCATCATTTAACAACAAGGTCGTCGTGTGCAGGCCCTCGGCAATCCCACCGCTGCAGCCCAGGATTCTTAATTGCATCGATAAACCCTTCTCCGTATTGTCCTCATCTCATGCCTGCACATTACTTATTACTCACACTGTAATATAGTCGTTATTTTACGAAGCACCCCGGAATAACGTCTCGTTTCACAAAAAATATGGGCTAATTTCTTCTATTCTACCGGGATATGAAGCCATCTACCAAGATCGTGCCCGTACTTATGCCAGTAAAACAAAATGTCATCCCCGCTACAAGCTTCTCTACCGCAACAGCTCCGGTGCGATCGTTGCCCCCCACGGTATGGTTGCTCTTTTCAGATGCGCAGGCTTATGCGATGATTTCACTTTTCAGCATGCCATTCAAAACCTGAATCGAACATGAGTATTGTAAGCAGTCTGGCGATTATCCTTTATTTCGGCACTGGCTTTTTGCTGCTACGCCAGCTATTTAAGCATCCGGACAAACCCTGCGCCGCCAAACAATGGCTGCTGCCGGGATTGATTGCGGTCATACTGCACGGCTGGATTCTCTATCACAGCATTTTCCACAATCCGGCAGGACTGGATCTCGGTTTTTTCACCATTTTTTCCCTGGTCGGCTGGCTGGTGGCGCTGCTGTTGCTGACCACCTCCTTTCGTCAGCCGATTGAATGCCTGGGGATCCTGGTGCTGCCTTTCACCGCTCTAGCGTTGTTTCTGGGACAGATCAGTGATCAGCATCACTACCTCCCCCCTAACCTGGATATCGGACTCAAATTCCATATCACTATTTCCATTCTCGCCTATAGCCTGCTAAGCATCGC
>DRJN01000034.1 GCA_011052165.1 Gammaproteobacteria bacterium | reverse complement strand
TTATCGGTGCGCAAAAAGCGGGAACAACCTGGTTATGGAGTATGCTTGACCAGCACCGACAGGGGAACTGCAACTATGCAGCAGAAAACCGCCGTTCGTGAAACAATTAGCCGATGTTTATATTAGCAAACGATCAAATGAATTTGCCGGGGTGATCTCACCGGAATTCACCCAGGTTACCAACGAGAAATATTTTCTTGAAATCGTGTACTGCTTAACGCCATTTAACTCCCAATCGGGGATATAGACTCCGTTGTGAACAAAACTCTCTTTGAACGTATCGTTCACCAAAGCGATTGAATTTGGCAGTGCCATTTTATTCCACCGCTCGATGTCTTGTTTAGTAAAGCCCGGCCTCCCAAAATCAATCTTAAAAAACAAACGTCCGTAATCGATACGTTGACAACGGCGTTGCCATTTCTGACGTACTTCCGCCAGGCTCTTATAGTGCATAAAGCCAATTTCACATCCATTTACACGACAAAAGGGAAAATCATATTCACTTCCGGAAAAACAAAGCTCTGATTGGAGATTTCTCTCCAAATCATAAATGAAGTCAATATAGCTTGGCGCATTAATAAATAAACCAACCGTAGGGGTAAGATAAGGAAGATTAAATTCTTTATAATATTCAGCACCCCAGCAGTCATCAGAGACGATACTTATATGAGGATTCGCGATTAGATGCTTTTTAATGCCACGTAAGAATACCTTGGTCAATCTGGTTAATGGTGCCTTGTAAAACCTTTTAAGCATCGGATCCGACTACCTAAGCGACTTTGCGATTTTCTATATTACACGAGTAAAATTCCTTGGAATGGCTCGTGGAGAGGTACGTTTAAAACCTAGAGTAGCATATCAACAACAATCTGAAGCCGAAGTCTGGGAGTTTCTTCGGTTTCATCGATCCGGCCAGGGAACCTTATCCCATTTCAGGGACCCGGTGACGTTGAAGCAGGCTGTTCAGGCACTCCAGGCATCATGATCACTTTTGGCTCGAACACCCGGGTCTATCTTGCCGCCGGTGCCACGGACATGTTAATGCCCTTGCGGAAATCCACCACATCCCGGCACAGGTACACAACGGGCAGCTCATTCGAGGGCCGCATCATCCAAGGGTTGCTGCCGTGTTCAGTACGGTGGCTAATGTCGCCGCATCCACCGCACCGGAAAATGCAACGGATACACCGTTCGGTAAATGAATGCACCACTCGCTACTGGCAACCGGAGCCACCATCTGTGCCCTCTGAAACCGTGCCGGGCGCGTGGGTGGCAGTACGCTGCTTTCTTGATCAGTATCTTCTTGCCTGCATACATCGCCTGCGCTGCGAGGTTATGTTCCGCTGCATACTCAGCAATGATTTCCCCCGATGCCGCGCAGACCTGTACGTGCTCGAGCCAGTAACGCTGTCGTTCCGTCAGCGCAGTCCCTTCTGCTACGCTCATTCTCTCGCTCCGCTATGATTGAAATGGCACAGCGTGCAGAGAAACTGTTCAGGCCGATAGGGTGGAGTTTATTTGACGCTTACACCGATTCGACAACATCGTGCGGGCTATGTGCGGACACACAGGTTGTAAAGAAACTGATAAAGAGCACAGTTACCGAAAGGTGTGCGAGCAAAAAAATGCGTTTGGCCTGATGGGTCAATGGAGTTTCCTTCCTGTTTGGTTAGCGACTGAATGCTATGACTTCGGGTTTGGGGAAACCGTTGAAATCCGAGGCATAAGCCGTGCTGTAAGCGCCCATATTCTGAAAACAGACATAGTCACCTTCCTGCAGATTGATCGGCAGCATTTCGTCGCGCATGATGACGTCCATGGAGTCGCAGCTGGGGCCGGCAACCGTGCACGGGATTTTTGCTCCCCCGGTTTCAGTGAAGAGTTCGAAGCGCATACCTTCGACTGTTTCCATAAGGCCGTGAAAAACCCCGGTGTCCAGGTATATCCAGCGGGTCCCATGACGTGTGGCTGTGCCGATAACGCGGCTTACCATGTGAGAAGAGTCACCTACCATGAATCGTCCTGGCTCGGCGATGACCTGGATACTCTCGGGCAGATCGGCGATCGCGCTATTTATTGATTCAGATATATCTTCAATAGTGGGTATGGGTTTGGTGTATTGCACAGGGAAACCCCCGCCAATATCCAGCAAGACGGGCTCAAAGCCAATATCGGTCATCATGTTAAACACAATCTTCGCGTTCTCGACACCAATATGCCAGTTTTCAAGATTGCGACATTGGGAGCCAACGTGAAAAGTTACGCCTGAAAGGTTGGCATTGAGTTTTTTCGCTTCCTCAATAATCTGGTGTATTTCCGGGAGTGTTGCACCGAATTTCCCGGTTAGCGGCCAGTCAGCGCCCAGGTTCTGGGTCTCCACACGAAGGTACAGCTTTGCAGCAGGATATACGCTGACGATCTTATCGAGTTCATCGATGCTGTCCAGCACATACCACTCCACCCCTTTTTGGGCTGCATACTCTATATACTGAAGTGGCTTGATCGGATTGCTGTAAAAAATCTCCCTGGCGGGCACATTTAACGCCAGTAACATATCCAGTTCAGCTATTGATGCAATTTCAAAACGCACGCCTTCCTCGATCAGGACCTTGAGTATCTCAGGGTGTGGATTGGCCTTCATGGCGTAGTGGGGTTGAATGCGTGGCATGGAGGATACAAAGCTGCGAGCTTTACTACGAACGTGATCCAGGTCAACGATGAGTGAAGGAGTATTCCGATGCTGTTTGAGAATTTCATCCACCCACGGTGAATTTGCTCCTTTGCCGTTAAACGCATCAAGAAGACTAATTGCGTCGGGGTTCATTCATTGCTCCAGTTTATACTTTCGTTCATGGCCTCATCTCAATCGGAAAGGCCCGCTAATGTCTTAATACGATTCTTGATGCGCCTGCGCAAGCTTGCCGGTTCAGGTTTTTTGTGAGGATTGACCGGCTCACATAAAACCTCTGGCCATAAATTGCGAATAATCTCATAAAACAGAACATGTTCAGGCCCTTTCCTGTCTTTTTCATCAACCGCTAACATCAAAGCCATAATGGTTCTACAGTTGTATGGTGTAAGGAGGTCTTTCCATGCAATGTCAAATTCAAGCTGTGTCATGGCCAGCCAGTTGCCGGAACCGATTTCCCACTCAAACAGGTCAAGCGGGTTTATATTGTACATATCTCCAAGACCATCCATCCATTGCTGAAGGTGTTGTATGGCATACTGGTTGGAGCCCATATCTTCCAGTATCGAAAGATACTCTGCGGTTATTTTCCCGTTGTACTCTTGTGGCAGGTCATGGTAAGACCTGCCTACTTCGGCACCACTGCCTGTTACTACGACTTTCTTCCTGTCAATACAGTTTAAAATGGCTTCGGCATCTTTTCCATAATGATCATGGGCCAGGAAAACGTGCTTTTTGAATGCCTGGCTGAAATCAGGCGTTGTAGCTGCCAGCGCCTTGATGATGGTGTGTTTTAAACCCAGCTGATCGAGCAAGCTGGCTGAAACGGTAATATCGGCATGGTCATCAGGCGCCATCCATTGCCGAACTGTGATGTACGTTATCTTGTCTCTGACATCTTTTGACGCAGCCAGAGCCAATCGGCTATCCAGGCCAGCAGTTACTGCCAATGCCAGATCAAATCGTATTGCCGCTGCCTTGATTAATCCTTTGAACAACACCGAGAGTTGCTCAACAGCATCATTCAGGTCAATTTTCTCCAGCTGACGATCCGGCCAATATCGATGAATTGATCCGCTATCCAGATCCAGGTAATGGTTAGGTAACAGGTGCCTGATTTCCCTGTACGGGGTGTTTGCCGCAGGCCATCTATATTCAGATGTAGACCTGAATTCATAGGAGTCAATAAATGCCTGTGCGGCATCGTCAATTTTCAGGTTAAGTACATCGGCTCCGATCTTCGGTTGTGACATCACCCACAGGTCGCCGGTGAGTTTCGGATCCGTGTAAAAAGCTTGCCTGAGGCCGAAGGGATCGTGGAACAGGAATTTTTTCTCACCGTACGTGGCTATCAGCACCCAACGGCCACCCAGACGCGCAGTTGCAGCGATCAGTGTGCCTAATTCAGCGTGTTCCTCGAGCAGTCTCGTTGTTATATCTGCGTCTGTTGCATCGGGTATGTCAGGATCGAGCATGAAACCGACAAGTGTTAACGAGCGATCCTGGGCGGTGGCCTGGGTAACATCCAGTCCCGGGTGCGCGCATACCTGTAGCCGCTCTTCGATCTTCGTCTTCGACCAGCCGTCCGGACAAACCATCGAGGCAGGACCGAGCAGAAATTGTGATATGTACGGGGCAGTTTGAGGGGGGAGGGATGTATTCATCTCGATTTTCGCTTTTGACTGGGAGCCGATCATAGCAGGGCGAGAAACGCTATGGAATCCTGCAGAGCACAGGATGTTGGAAACTGGATGCCCCTGGATTTTGAGCTGTGCGAAAATTATTCACGAAAAGGCCGGGATTTGTTAACTGAAGCACGATGGTATATACATAAGCGATGAACCAATCTGAATCCAGTATGCGAAGGATCAGCCGGGGTGGCGCCCGGCAGGGACCGGGATGGTTCGCGCGTCGCTGGACTGCCTTCTGGATGCGATTCAGTGGGCCGGGGCCGGTGGGGAGGTTGGCGAGCAGGTTAGCCGCCTGGTTGGCTCCGCCACATATGGACCAGATATCGCTCGCTTATCTCAACCCGCGTGGATACATTGATGCGACCGCGACAATCTATCATTCCGACCTGCGGTTGGGCCAGAATGTGTATCTTGGCCCCGGAGTTCTGGTGGTAGAAACAGAGGGTGGTGGACCGATCAGTCTGGCCGACAGAGCGGAGATTCACATGCACGTATTGTTCGAAACCGGGCGCGGCGGATATATAGAAATCGGGTCCGAGACCGGTATCCATCCGGGATCCCAGCTCAAGGCGTACGTCGAACCCATTTTAATTGGCAGGGGTGTGATGATTGCAGCCAATGCAGCGCTATATTCCTATGATCACAGTTTGGCGCCAGACATTCCGATCTGTGACCAGCCACTTGTAGCCAAAGGGCCGATTACGATACAGGACGAAGCCTGGATTGGAACAGGGGCTATAATACTGAGCGGTGTAACCATAGGCGAAGGTGCCGTAGTCGGGGCCGGCGCGGTGGTGACAAAAGACGTGCCGGCCGGTGGTATCGCGGCTGGTAATCCGGCGCGAATTATTAAATATCGAAACGAAATGCAGCACGCAGACAACAAAAATGAGTAGTGTTGAAAATCCACTGGTAAGCATCGGCATTCCCACGTTCAACCGGGCAAATGGCAATCTTCTTAAGGTTATTGAGCGAGCGTTAGGGCAGACCTATCAGAACGTTGAGGTGATCGTATCGGACAATTGTTCAAGCGATCACACGCCCGAACTGGTGCAGTCGATCAAGGATTCCCGTTTGCGCTATTTTCGTCAGGAAACCAACCAGGGCCCGAATTTCAATTTTAATTACTGCCTGAAGCAGGCCCGGGGCGAGTATTTCCTTCTTTTCCATGACGACGATATGATCGACCATGACTTTGTCGAAACCTGTATATCACCTCTCGAGCCCGGCCAATCGGTGGGGGCGATATTTACCGGGGTACGCATCATCGATGAGAATGATAAGGTTCTGGAGGAGCATGAAAACAAAGCAGCTGGGTTGTCTCCGTCTGAATTTATCCTGGGTTGGTTTGCGGACATAACAGTGCTCTATCTTTGTAGTACCTTATATAATACAGCTCGTTTGAAAGAGGTTGGGGGCTTTTCGTCGAAAAAAAATCTATATGATGATCTTGTGCCTACATTTACACTGGCCACCAGATATGGCCGGCTGGATGTTGCCGAAGTGAAGGCAGGTTTTCGCCGGCATTCAGACAATCGCGGCTCCAGTGTGCCGATTCACGACTGGATTGAAGACAGTCTGTACTTGCTTGATATTTTGTATCGATTGTTACCTGATAAGCGCACCTTGCTGAGCAAGGAAGGCGAATTATACTTCTGCAAGAAAATGTACCGGAATGTTTCCGAGCAGTTGGCACTGTCGAGGTCTTCTTTGGACTATCTTGGAATCTATCGATCTTATAATTACTGTTATTCGCCATGGCATTATTTTTATGAAAAAAAATTGAGCCATAGAATGACAAGAATAAGGCGGGCTTTTGCCGTAAGATGATTATGCGCGGGGCGGCGAGCTGAGTAGCCTGTGTCAGGAGTTTGTTCGGCGCTGCACTAGTAGTGCTTTTGTGTGTGTCAACAAAGCTGGTGGTAGAAATATTTTAGTAGTGTATTTCAGAAATCGGGTAAATGTAATCTCGTTTCCCAGGAAAGCAAAAAGAAGTAATTTCAAGGAGTATAGTTTTCTTTGTCTCGCTCTAAGGAGCGGGTATACGATCCCCTTCATCGAAAAGGCAAGGCGAGCTTGTTTTGACAGGTAGTGTTTATGTTCATCAAGCCAGGCTGAGCCATCGTGCTCTATAAAACTTAGCCGGTTTTCACGAAAATCATTGTGCCAGGTGAACAGGGGCTGGTCCAGGTAGACCCAGTCCACGCCAATGTCCTCAAGCCTTAGAAGCATGTCCCAGTCTTCGAATACCTTTTGATTGGCAGGAAACGGATTGGCGAGCGCCAGCTTGCGAGCAAGCATGATCGAGCTGGTTGAAATAGCGCCATGGTTTCCACGCAAAACGTAATCCCCTACGGATTCATCTTCCTTTTTCCCTCTGGTTGGAAGCAGGTATGTTTTGCCATTTCCAACCATAGTGGCCTGTGTGTAGCATACGATATTACCCGGATCAGCCTGTTGCCCGATGGCTGTAAGTTGCAAGTCAATTTTTTTTGTGTCCCATTCGTCATCAGAGTCCAGAAAGGCTACGAACCGGCCCTGGGCAAGTTTTACACCGGCATTGCGCGCAGTTGATGGGCCGCTATTTTGCTCAAGAGGGACGCACTTTATTCTGGGGTCATCAATTTTTTTTACAACGGAAAGAGTGTCATCTGTTGATGCATCATCAACGATGATAATCTCAATGTTACGATATG
>DRJN01000033.1 GCA_011052165.1 Gammaproteobacteria bacterium | reverse complement strand
GGTATTGCGCTACTATATCAACGCAACGATCGGGTTCGAGGAATTATCCCGGGTTTTCGAAAAGCGGTGATCAGTTATCTGCAGGAGCAGGAAGGCATAAACTTGGAAGTCAAAGCTCGGAAGGTGGCTTAGAGTATTGTGTGACAGCGTTCTGTCGGCAACCTTTTCGGGCGATTAGCAACAAATTCTGAACATGGTATTTTTCATGGTATTGACGATTATGACCATCGTAAAACCCGCGCCATTACTGGCTTTACATGGCTTGTTTACAATCGAGTGGGTAAGATGTTTCCAGAAGAGATTGACGATATCGATCTCCACTGGATGAGCAGAGCCTGTGAGCTGGCAAAAATTGCGGCAGCGCACGAAGAAGTACCGGTTGGTGCAGTGCTGATTAATTCTGATAATCAATGTGTTGGTCAAGGATGCCTACACATGAATACCCAGCCCAGTCTATCAGCCGATCTGCAGCGGATACCGCTTATGGTCGCAGTCGCTAGGATCCTGATTGGCGGCATGCTATTCTACACCCTGTACCTAAGCTGGGCACTGCAGACCAACCCCGTCTTCGGCGGTGGTTCATACAGTTGGAGCGGGTAAGGGCTTGCCAAGTATAGCGGTGCCGGAATTGTCGCCGATGCCTGTACCGCATTCGGGTTTTACTGTGACGCCGATGACTCGGATAGGGGATTAAATAATTTGCCGCTTATCAGTTTGGCGACTATATCGCAATTGAGGGCTGTTATGTCAATTTGGGCGAAACCCTTGCGGACTGCCCGGTACCTAAATTACCTTCGGTGCCAGTGTGTCTTGACTGGGATCGGTATATGATCGACGAAGACGTTGAGGTCGACTGTGCCACTGTAAACGTAGGCTCCGGTATAGACCTGTTCTCGGCCAATATCTCACTGAATTTCTAAGGGGAGGCTTCCGCTATCCAGGCAGCCGTTGCGACGAAACTTTTGAACCGCTTCACTTTAGCCCTTAGTACCCTGCTTGCCTCGCTGCGCACACGCGGTCTTCGCAAAACCCTACGCCTTGCCGTCGATGAGTTTCGCTTTGACCGACAATTGGGACTCGATACCGGTGGATTCCTCGACACCACCAGCATGGACATCGTGGATGGTAAACTCGACGCAGCGCAACCTTACATGCCAACCGCACGGATCACTTTCAACGAGATCTGCAAACAACTCGACCCCGTATTGCGTCTTGGAACATTTGTCGACTACGGCAGTGGCAAAGGTCGTGTGCTGGTGCTGGCAACGCTGTCTGGATTCAACAAGGTAGTAGGGGTAGAATTTGAACGCACACTCTGTGATACCGCGCGGCGCAATCTGGCTACACTCAAACGTGCTGGCGCAACCACGCCCACCGAAATTATAAACCAGGACGCGGCAACGTTTCCTATACCGACCGAGGCCAGTACATTTTATTTCTATAACCCTTTCGACGAACAGGTAATGAATGACGTACTGAAAAAAATCCAGCAATCACTACGCCTTAAACCGCGCCCTCATACGATTATTTACATGAACCCGACATGTCACGAAGTCTTCATCAAGGCCGGCTTCCATTTGCAGTACCGAGGGGATTCCTCCGTTGGCCAGGCATTTCATCTATACCATATCTAGCTGCTACAAATCTGGCAGATGACGGCACAGGACAGGTCCCAGGCGGTTAGCCAGTGCAGCTGGAAGCCTTCGCCATATTTGCGATGCCAGGGCATATTTACTATATGTGTCCTCCTGCACCGCCTTGAGGATATCCAGCTTCACCGGCTGGGCTCCCCACTGGCGTTTGAAGCGGTAGGTCTCTCGCAGATAAGGCGAGCGGCCAAAATCAAACAGCTCGCACTGCATTATCCATGCATCCCGAATCGCGTGCCAGTACATAAAGTGGTTGGGACAACGATCATTGTAGCGATGATCGGAACTGGCCCACGGCACCCAGGCAAGGGGCCCATCACGTATTAGCACGAGGCCAGCGATTGCGTCGGCACCGTGATACACAACATAAAAGCGACAGTCCACATAATGGCTCAACAAATCAAATATCTCGCGCCCAAGGCAGGGTGAACCATAACGCAGCATGCGACGGGTATAAAGGAGATAAAAATCGTCCACCACACGCGGATCAGTGGAAACCACGTGGCGCAAATCGCTTTTGAGCGATTTCCTTATTTGGTTCCGCACCTTACCGGAAAACCGGCTATCCCATAGCGCCTCTGCGTGTGCAACCCCAGTCAGGGATAATCTCATGGTCACCGTATCCCCCTCGCTGAGCTGATCCTGTTCGGGATTTAGGGCACGGGCAATGTAGCGCCTGTGTCCAAGTACTTTACACTCCGATTGCAATTCCTCGCTGGTCTTATCAGTATAATTCAGCAATGGAAGATAGCTGTAGACCTTACGATACATATAATCACGCACAATAATAAATTGATCGTGTTCCCTGTATCCAAATACATCGCATAGCAACGCTTTCCAGTTGCTCACGAACTCTTGTGAGTGAGTATATGTTTCTACGCTCTGCATATTTTTTTAAGAGAAAGATTAAAGCTCGAATTCGTGAATGGATTCAGATTTTTCCTTCGTATAAGATTAAATACCTAGCATAGACTGGAAAAATGCTGACGCAGGTCTCCAATCAACCTGGTTGCAAGTATGGCACCCAGAATCAACACCAAAACAGCCAAGGGATATGAGGCTGCCAGATAACGCGGTGAGAACATAGACATCACCGATACCAGCGAGATAATTGCGATATGTGACATAAGGGCTATTAATATAATCAGTCCGACCACCGTCACCTGCGATATATTTCTCCTGATTACCTCCACGATGGTGTACAGCAATATTATGGCTACGCCAGGAACAAACAACCATGGTAATAAATTCTGGTAAAAGTTACGACCAATACGCAATAGGCGATGGGTCTTCATATCCTCGGTCTCTCTGTGCGCCTCCGGTACCCTGGCCAGTTCGCTCAGTCTGGTGGTACGCAACCGCTCACCGGTGATATAAGTAAACAGCTTCGAGGTATGATAGGGATCTCTACTGAGCCATTTGGGGAGCATGCGTGGTTCGAAGCCATCAAAGGTCACCACTTTCTTTGTGATATCATAAAAAGTAGGGAAGATGTCCCGGGTATATTCCTCAGTCCATGTGGGAATAAAGGGAGATAAAAGCTTATCGCAGGTCAATTGCCCCGCTTCGCATGCCTGACGGATTTCCTGGCCTAACCTGCTGTAAAAACTCAATGTCTTGCGGGCATTCATGCGATCATCATCGCCGGCATGGTCATAATACCCAGCCGCCTGTACTGCATCGCGCAGGGACCAGATAAAAATCGAGGAAGGTCGTTTACCAAGATAGGGGGCGATCTCCCGATATGCGGGGCTCACCTCGGCAAGTGCGTCTCTCACCGGCTTCTCTAACATGTAATACCGTTCACGTTGATTGCTGCGCACGCTGATCACCGCACTATAGGCCGACTTGAACTCGGAGGTCTTGATTTCGAGATCGGTGAATATACCGTAGTGCTGCCAGTTCGTATACGCCAGGGCAAGGAATGATCCCAACCAGATCAGCAGAGGGACCGCAAGCAATGCCAATATGTCAGTCCAACGACGTCTTCCATGAGTCAAGCCGTGCAGGATCGAGAACAGACCGGTAACCATAAGCGTCGGCACGATCCACATACCCTCTTCACGTGTGTACCAAAATGCCGCCAGCGCCATCCCTAGACCCACGGCCCAACGTAATGGTTTACCCTGGCGGTCTATGATCCTCGTATAGAGGCCAATGGAACAGGCGATCACCAGTACCGTAAGGGCCGGGTATATACCCAGCCGGAACACACCGGCAGATGATGAGTAGTCATAGGTAAACGGCTCAAATAACAGGTAGGCAAATGCCAGAATCAACCAAGCTTTACGAACCACGACTGGATACAGCGCTATGACTACCACCAGGCTAGCCCCTGCATAGAGCAGTTGCTGAGCCACGAGCAGTGGCACCGCGAGCAAGTGGCTCAGGGCGACCCACATTGCGTAGACTGGCCCGGACATCAATGTGTATTGTGTATAGCGACCAAGCCAATGACCGAGCAACAGTTCGTGGGCGGTTCGGACATAATACAGGTCGTCCATAGGGCTGCCTACCATGAAGAGATCGTGAATCTCCACCAACCATAGCTTGTACACCACAAGGGCAACACCCAGAAAGACTAAACCTGCCCTGGCATAGGTAATGCGAATGTTAATCATTGGTTAAATCTATTCCTTACTGTATGCCCCACACTGATGTAAATATTATTATTCAGCAGTTGGAGCGAAGATATTTTCATCACACTCCTTTTGCCAATTCTTGACATAAGTTCGACATGTTTGAAAAACGATAGCCCCGCTCTCGTAAAAATCGCAAGAACCCTCGGAGATCGTCAAAGCTGTCTCCTCGAATAAAACCTCAACACAACCACCAACCCGTTTTTAGAAACGGTGATACAGGGGCAGTAGACAATGATCCTGTCCATACTAAATCAACCATGTGCATATCATATACCAATAATCGTGGTAATCGACACGTATACCTCAAGAGCATTTCAAATGGTTTCTTAATGAGGCGTCGGTACGAGTGCGTCAAAGGCAACGAAAATCTTCCCCACGTTGCAACAGGAAACTCACTGTATCTACCTGAAGATGCCCCGTTCGAATCTCCACTTGATCCGGACGTAACATGTCTGTTATCGGCACAGTCATAAATAAAACTTTTCTTCGCTTTATACGTGCAGAACAATTAATCGTTCTATAAGCCACGCACCTGCACCAGCCAAACTTAAGCCGGCAACTTGTATTGCAAAGATCGTGAATCGAACGGTCAGCGCAGTCGTTGTAGCCTCCTGCCAGGAAAAACCTATCACCATTAATAGTCCTGCAAGACCCACCTCACTAACACCAAAACCACCAATGGTTTGTAAAGGGATAACAGAAACAAAAGCTAAACCTGCCCCTAAAAACAATGTTTCGGCTATTCCAAGATGAAACCCAAAGCCACGGAAAGCAAACCAGGTTCCTGCCATAACAAAGGTCCAACGTATTATGGAAAGCATTAGGGCTTCCCAACGCCGGTTTCGTAGCAAAACTGACCAACGCTGTGCAGTAATCAACACATACAGGATAGTACGAACCCAAAGCCTATGACGCCCCTCAATGTGATAGAAAGAACGAACAATCTGGGCGATCACCCAATCGAGTCGTGCAAACAGTACTATCAAAATACTCACCAGAGCCATTGTCAACACCAGCCAATTGAAGCCTATTACACCCTGATCAAATATCACCGCTAATCCGGTAAAAAAGAATATCCCTAATATCATCGTATCCAACACTCGTTGGTAAACAAAACTAGCAAACACAGCGCCCGAGGCCATTCCTAGTCGACGGCGCATCATCAATAGATATGGAATCTCTCCGAGGCGTGCGGGCAATAACAGAAGAAAATATCCATGTAAAACAACAATGGTAAGATAGCCTGGATAAGAATGCTTCTGGTTGGCTAAATGCAAAACCCTTAAGCGTAGTGCCGTAAATACAGCATCAAAGGCAACTGTGAAAATACCCAGGAGAAGAAAGATAGGTTCGACACGATTCCATAATCGAATCATGAAACTCCAATCAAGCTGAGTAATTATGAAGACAACCAACAACAGGGAAATCAGGACAGACAGAAACCAGACCCGAGTACGCTGTTGCCTTGTAGAATTTTTAAAATGTCTATTCAAACAACTTATCCTTTCCCATCATAATTCGGCAATCTAGGATGGATGGGTATAGATGGCACATGCTCGATGTCATAGGCGAGGAAACTCAAAATCAACTGAGTTCCAATTATCATTGTAAGACCTGCCAACATAACGGTTCCCGGTGTAGCATCTAGCCCAGTAATAAGGTTTTCTGACCACTTGATAGCTCCGAATCCCAACCCAAAGACAAGCATTCCAACCCCCAGCACCAGGTTGATTGATGCAATGCTGAAATTCCTGAGAAAATAGTTGTAAAATAATCGCTTTATGAAGCAACGAAGATGTAGCCAGGTAAATATAAGAAGGGCTTTTTTTATGTTTAGGTTGCTACGCTCATCACCATAATAAGAATCCATAGGAACGTCCACTACGACTGCTTGAAGCACATTGAGTCTAAACAACATATCCGATTCAAAGAAATATCGATCATGCAGTTTATCCAATGGCAACACTTCTAGTATTATACGATGAATCGCAGTAAAATCATTTGTTGGGTCAAACAGATTCCAATAACCGCTAGATATCTTGCTAAGAAAGCTAAGCCCGGCATTTCCGATCAATCTAACCATGGGCATGGTACGCAAACTATCCAACCAATAAAAACGGTTACCCTTTACATGATCAGCATTGTTGTCCACCAATGGTGGCAATTAGACGTGGGATCATAGATGGGTCCATCTGCCCATCACCATCCACCTTTATGATAATATCTGTTTTCTGATCAATAGCCGCTTTATAGCCAGTGACCATTGCAGCACCTACGCCTCGGTTATGGTCGTGATATAAAACATTTACACGCGAATCTTTTTTGCCACTTCCTCAGCAATCTTTCCACTACCATCGGGACAATCATCGTCAACACAATAAATTGTATCTACTTCTGGGCCAATTGCTGTAAGTACTGTGGACAACGAATTAGTTACCCGAAAACAGGGTACAACCACCGCTATTTTAAGATGCGACTGACCTTTTCCTCCATGTATTCTGCTTTCCTTGACAACCTTCATTAATACCTAACTACTCCATAAACTATTGAGAACTCATTATAAAACGGAATAGTCATATCATATCATATCAAACACACCCAGAGTATCCTCTGAGCGTCTACCAAGAGCCCTGTGAATAATCTCATCTCGCAAATCATTAGTAATAATACGGTTCATTTCCCGGCTTCCATTTTATGTTGCAGCTTATGCTAGGTTTTTGGGCAAGCTTCACAGGCCGATTATTTAATAGTGCATCCACCGCGGCACGCAAATCCGCACTGGTAATAGGTTTATTGTTTATGGAGCGACTGTTATCAAGCTGGCCTTGACAGGCTAATTTCTGATTCCTGACGAACACGAAAAATTGGGGGTGCAGGGCGCGCGATAGGTCTTAGTGACCCCTTGTGCATTATCATGTTTAGGGGGGCGAAGTTAAAATAATTGAAGTGGTCTAATTGTCTCGCATATTTCTCACCCTGCTTATTCCTATGAGACCTCAACATAACTCAAGCACAAAATAAAACGGCTAATTATTGCCGATATTCTCGTCAAAATTTCGTACAATAGCACAATAATTATACTCATCAATGCCAAATATTTTAAAAAATTAACGCATTTTTCTTCGCACCTGAATTATGCTGAGGCCCCTATTAATTATCAAAAATAATTTTGAAAATGGTATTCTTCATGTCGTTAACACTCAAAAAGGTCTTGAAACTGTTACTGGACTCTTCGGATCGTTTACAATCGAACGGGAATGATAGAAATGTCTCCAGAAGAGGTTGATGAAACCGATGTCTACTGGATGAACAAGGCTCTCGAACTGGCACAAAAAGCGGGCGATAGTGATGAGGTGCCGATAGGGTCAGTATTGATTAGTGAAAATAACCAGTGCATAGGTGAGGGCTGGAACCAGCCAATATCAACTGATGACCCTACCGCCCATGCAGAAATACTCGCCTTACGTGATGCTGCAAAACGGCTCAATAATTATCGTTT
>DRJN01000032.1 GCA_011052165.1 Gammaproteobacteria bacterium | reverse complement strand
CCCGGGGAAGCGGATGAGCACTTGCCAGTCGCCCTCACCCATTTTGATTTCCGTGTAATTAACCACGTCATCCTTCCCAGTTCGCCGCTTTCGAGGCTCAATCACTTCAGCTTTCGCTTACGGCCTGTTGTCTTGATCCCCCTGTGCTTAACCTTTGGAATTGCTCCCGCCGGCCCAGGGCTCTCTATCCGGCGGCTGGCCTGCCTTTCCGGAGCGGGACTCCCACCCGCTGGAATACACGACCTTGCCCGGCCGCACTAAGTAATTCAGCGGATTGGATCGCTTTTAGGCCGATTTATCGCGGGAACTTCGGCCTGGTCACTCTACTTGGCGCGTGCCCAGAATTTAGCTTCGCCTTCCTTAGGTGAAAGCTTAGGAAACTCGGGGCCGACCGGACAATTGTATGCTCCCTTATAAACTTGTTCGGAATCGCACCTGTGGAAGATAAGCTGTGCAATCGGATATCCCGCGTACAATTTTAACGGCACTTGCCCTGCGTTTAGTAGCTCCAACGTGATACAACCAGCGAATCCTGGGTCAACCTTGGGTGCTGTCGCGATAACCAAACCCATTCTGCCCCATCCAGATTTGCTCGCAACGTAACACATTAGTCCAGGAGGAAGAGACACATACTCCAACGTGCTTCCGATAACCAATTCATTTGGATGTAAAGTAATTCCCTCTTGAAAATACTCCACAATCCGCCGTTCCTGAACGGCCCGTACCGCTTGCGGTGTGAGATTCTCGGCATCCAAATACGGAAGAGTATGTTTCCGGAAAACAATAAACTGATTGCCTAGCCGGACGTCAAGCGACGAAGCACCTAGCATCCGTGTTCGGTTTACTGACGGCGTAACAAACAAACGATGACTAATATCTGTTTTGTCCATATACGTCGCGATAGACTCTCCAGTGAGCACCATGTCACCGATCCATCCTTCTGTGAAACTCCCGTTGAATCTCTGAAAACTCAACGGCTTTTAGCGTAAGGTTGTTCATACGATCGCGTTTTTGTAATATTTTTTCATCAAACAAGTACTCCCCACCTACCGCTCTGAGCCAGAAACCACCTTGCCATGAGAGCTTGTGAAACCACGCGGCATTCATGATTTGCGCGAGTGAGGCAATTTTAATGTCGTCAGCAACACGTTCATCGGCGTTTGGTGGTATTCGGTGATCTAATCTAGCAATCAACTCTGGCAACAACGTATAAAGCCTATCCGGTGCACAATGAAGGTCCTTTTCAACTATTGTTGACAGTATGGTGTCCGCGATTTCTTCTATCGTCTTCTCCGCATGATCGAGAATCGCCGCCGAAAGCCGATTCCTCTTTAGCACTTCAATATCCACTTCCTCCAGAGTCGCTGCTCGAATCGCCTCGTAGTACTGATTGATCTTTTTTTCCAGCCCAGGATCGAAAAGCCTGATCGGAAGTGGAAAGAATATCTTATCCAGAGGTGGCAAATCTTGCATTCGTGGTTTTACTTTCCCCTCTAACGTTCTTACCATCCAGCGGATGCGGTACCTCCATGGTGGGTAATATTGCGTCCCCTCAGAAGGAAATCTGTCGAGGCCATCTTGCAGCGCAACGTACAAAGACGCGAACAACGCAGCTGGCCCGAAAAGCGTAACGCCGACGATGTCGGAAACGCATTCGACTACCATTCTTTCCCACATCAAAACCGCTGAATGCGTCTCTTGCGCTATAGAATCGGTCAGTAGCGGTCCATAAAATAGGTTGTCGTCTGGTATCGCTTTAGCACGCAAATCATCTTTGACCCCCTCGCGAACTACTGGGAGTATCAGGGAAACGAGGTTTGTTTTTCGCTTTTCAACGTCAGTCTCCTTTTCGTCGCTTTCTGGATCTGTTTGGGACAAGATATTATGGACAAGTATGTGGCCAAGCTCATGGCCTAGAAGTGAATGAAGTAATATATTCTTCCGCTCTAGAGGCGGAAAATATATAAGAAAAAACGGACGTGGCAAATTTTTAAGGACCGTGTCTTGTATTAATTCCTCAACATAATCCTGGAACTCTCCTAACTCCGTAGTCAGCGCGTCGTAGATATCCACGAGGTGGACCGCGTAGCTGTAGTCCCAATGCGGGCAAAGGACAACGGTTGTTTTCGGTATTAGCGCATCAACTACTTTTTGAAATTTTGGAACAAGACTCCATGGGAGATCCTCGGGGATACTGTTCTCTAATATCTGCACCCGCGGCCCGAGTTTTTGCAACAAAAGATCGACTTGACGTAGCAAGTCGAACTCTTCTTTGTTGATATCTAGACGGGGTGCAGCGTCTTCCACGGGCTCCAATTCACCGCCGGCATCGTCCGTGTCTAGAATGGCTGTTCGGGATTCGCGTATTATATTTACTGCGGCTTTAGCGAGGATGTGACATACATTACAATATGTGATCGTGAGCAGCCGGGATGCAGCTGAAACATGCGAGCGTGCATTTAGACGCTCACATCTGTCGGCCATAGAGCGGGTCCGGGAAACAATTTCAAGGACGTATTGTTCGGTGATGTCCATCGGCCGGGACTGTAGATTCTGGAACACGCGAGGATGGGGAGACATAGGTTCAGTTAATGACGCCCAGTGTATCTCTCGGCCGGTCATAGGCTCGGGAGGCTAACTCTTCGCGTAGAATATCACCAAGTGCAGAGAAAAACCCACGTAAGCGTGTCAACGCGTCTACATCAACTTGTCCGAATTCAATAAGTCTACGAATATCAGATTGATACTGCTTAAAATGTTGGGTAAGTGTATAGTGTATCTGATTATCATTTAGCCGTTTCAGTGCAGTCAGGGCACGGCTATAAACCGAAAGGCCACTTTCCGAAGGAGAAATGCCTTCAATCTGGTCAGTGTCGTTCAGTAGGAGTGAACCAGATAGGATCTTGGTCAACAAGGCATCTCCCTTCGCCAGAATTCGGCGATTTTGCTCACTGACAGCATTTCGGCGTTCAGAATCCCGCAAGGCTTTGGCGACCTTTGCAGTAATCATTGCGCTTTCAAACCTCTGGGGACTGTCAAAGGGTGTGCTCATAGAAAAAGTCTCCCGCAGCTATTGAAAAAAAAGGAACTAGTCAATCCTCAGATCAGGTTTCGGGGCTTGCGCCGCCAATTCGGCCATGATCAGGGGAGCGGACGCTCCGATATTGATTGCGAGCATTGGATACAACGACGCACCTGTCTTGATGTAAGCAAGTACAAGTATTCCGCCTGCGAGAACCATCGCAAAGGTAACGAGCCAATAGAACACAGACCGGAGCCATGGAAACTCAGATGACGCCCGCTGCCGGAGCTTGAACCAACCCAGTAGCTCTGCAAAGAGCCCCCCCATGAGTCCCCAAGAGAAGCCTTCCAAGCCTGTCATCGCATCGAATCCTACGCCTTTAGTCTAAGGGGACTTCGAAATGTATGCTTGGAGTATCCGAAGGTAGTCCTTGGATGAACGATCTCGTGATGCGAGGGTGTAGAGTGGGTCACCATTCTTCGAAGGGATAGGTGACGCACGCACCAAGTCCGCGTACCCCCCAAGGATGCGCCTGATCTGGTCTTCCGATAGGCCAGTCGAAGCCTTTAGGCCCTTTAGCGTTCGATAATCCCAGCGGTCATCAGCGAGAGCGTCGAGAACAGCTTTCTTTTTAGAGATGCGTTCTTTCATCGAAGTCCCCCGAGTTCCCCTGGGGAGACAGACCGATTGCGCTAAGGCGCATGGTCGTCTCATGCGTGCTTATCCGGTTGTCACAGACACACCTGTAGTGTGTTGAATCTGCATCAGTCTTGAGCAAGCGATGGCGATCGCCGTGCTTGAGCGAGATGATTTTCCGTTTCCGCACTTGCTGCCGGAGTTCCAGTACCTGTTCTCGGACGAGGCAGCGTGCGCGGGATACCTTGAGCGCGCACGAGGGGGTGACGGCTTCGTCTGTCCCCATGCGGGACGACCGGCGAGCCCTATCGTTACTCCCCCCGCCCTGGCGTCCTTGGTTGCCGGAAGTGCCGGCGCGAAACTCGTCTCACCGCCAGCACCGTCATGGAGCATATGTACACACCGCGCACGGTCTGGTTCTGGGCGGCCTACTGGGTTGCCAGCTGAACACTCGGCATCTCGGCCGTTCCGTTCCCGTGGCAATTCAGGCTTTCGCGCTACGAGACCGCTTCCCAGATTCTCTACAAGTTTCGCGTTAGCAGGGTGCCCGACCAGGACCGGATCGGGGGAAAGCCCGGAGAAGTCGCCGAGGTTGATGAAATCTGGGTGGGCAGCCATACGCGCGGCAAGGGGTGCGGCGTTCCCGATAGGGTGCTCGTGGCTGGCGCTGTCGAAGTCCGCCAGCGTAAGCGCGGCAGCATCAACAAGCGGAGGACCGGGCGATACGCCAGCCGCGTTCGGCTTGCACCGATTCAGAACCGAAGCACCAAATCGCTCGGTGGCATCATTGGGAGCGCCGTGGTGCCAAGCGTCACCCTCATCACCGACGATTGGAATGGCTAGGCTGGCCTTAGCCAAGCACAAAATCTTCACACCGCTGTCCCAGAACAGAGCGATACGCAAGTCGCGGAAGCCTTCCTGCCCATCATTCCCCTCGTGCTCTCCAATCTCAAGACCTAGTACACGGCCTCCACCACGAGGTCAGCCCCCCTACCGGCGTACCTCAACGTTCCGCTTCAACCGCCACTTCTACCCCCTTATAACAATGCCTTCCGCTCCCTGCTCGGCATCGCCGACGACGTTACCACACTCACCTACGCCAAACTCTACGCCGCAAAATCACGACCAACTGCATATTAGTGACTGTCTGCGACAACCGGACATGCACGGCCTCTGCCCCGGTTAGATTACACCTAAAGCTCCAGCGTGAGTCTAAGTAAGTAATTTGGGCTTGGCAAGAGGTTTTGCTGGACGAAGCCGCCACGCGGCGGCAGAAAATCGACATCGCATGTGAACTCCCGGGCGACGGATAAGCTGGAGGATAAAAGCGATCGCAAGCCCAGCGGGCAAAAGGAACAGAACGGTACGACCCCGCAAAAGGTAGAGGACCCCGATGAAGTAAAGGTGTTGGAGATCGACTGCCGCACCCTGCTGCCCAAGGGGCGCCAGTACCGAGAGGTGGGTTTTGAATCACGTCAGGTCATCGATATCGATCTCTTGCGGTTGGTGATCGAATACCGAGCACAGATCTTCAAGAACCGCCAGGGGACCCGGTTTGTAGCCTCTTTCCCGAAAGGGGTGAATCTATGGCCTTAACCTTAAGGCCAATGCAGTCTAAAGGCGCTCTGGGTGCAGGTGGACGGCGCCCGCAGCCGGATCGGGTCGCGCCAAGCGCGGCAGGATCCCGAGGAGCGGCGCGGGGATACGCCGGCGCAGCGCGTCGATGTTGGCCTCGGCCCGGG
>DRJN01000031.1 GCA_011052165.1 Gammaproteobacteria bacterium | reverse complement strand
TGGCAGCTCGCCCAGAGCCCCGAGGAATCCTGGCGCGAGTGCCACCTCCACGCCCGCAACCTCCTCGGCGAAGCCGGCTACCACCAGCTCCTCGCTGACCTCGAAGCCGAAAAGCACGGAGAGCCTACCCGTTGCGTGACGGAGACCACCACCGAGCACGAGAAGCCGGATTCACAAGGGAGCTTGTTCTAATGATTGAACGGTTCGAAAACGAAATTGAGAACGAAAATAAGAAGATCCAAATTGCCTTCACCCGCGTCTGGGCCGAGGAAGAGGGAGACTCAGAATGACGACACCGGAACAACACTGACCTTCTTAACCCCGTAGCGGACCTGCTGAGGGGCAGCCGCGATCTCCAGCAATCCTACTCAATCAAGGGTGTTCATTTGTGCGCGGGTTTGGGTAGCCATCTACAGTAAGGCATATTCTTTGGGTCAATCAGCCGTCGCCAGGATTGCATGATAACCAGAAGGTGTCTTTATCAGTAGTACTGCTGGTATTGCAATTTTTGCAGCGACCGTTGCAGCAGCCTGATAATCAAGAGTTGACCCTCCTGTATCCTGCAGGTGGCTATGCCACGTGCCGACACAATGCAGTGCATGTCCCGTCGGCGCAGCGTAGTCCTCTACAAGTTTCTTGGCGTCAGATATTCCTAAGATAAACATCGCGGCAGATCTTTCCGAATCAACCGGGGCGGGGATGATATCGGTGATAGTTATGGCCTTTCTGATCTCGGATGCAGATCCTATAACAATTCCACCCGTTTCTACGCTCGTATACTTGGCACATTCTGCGATAATCTTTCCATGTGCGCGGGGTGAAATACGGACCTGCCAAGCAATATCATTTTCCGGCTGCACGATGTAATACGGTCCGATAACTTCGGTCTTCCAGGTAAGGCTGATGCCGTCCTCATCCAATTGGCCGATAAGTACCTGACCGGCATCGGGTAGTTCCCGTTGCCGCATTCCGAGTAGCTTGCGAGCCATTGATGCTGAAAATAAAGAAATGTCCGCGTCGGGCATTACCATCGTTGCAGATGAGCAGCCCTGTCCAATCTCCTGGTGTTCGAGATTTCCATTCCCACCGAAGAATCGTTCGCGAAGTGTTTCATCTGATCGGATGAATGTATAGACTTCAAGGATCAGATCAGACGTGTTGGGGTTTCTATCTGGCCCTTCAATCGTCATTACTCCCATGGCACCTTCAGCGAACAATGAGGTTTCAATTACACGTGCCGCCATGGTCTTTGGTGAAAGGGTGGCTAGTGTGTCACGGACTGCTAGGGACGCAGTGGAATTAACCAGAGCCCAGGCCTTTTTTGGGATTACTTTCCACAAGCGCTTATGGTTGGCGCCAAGTGATACTATGTCGACAGTCACTGCCTTCGCGGTTTGTCCCAAGCCACTGATAGCTTCCGACAAGGCCTTGGCCTTCGGAATCATCCACAGAAGGTTGAAATTATCTCTGGTGGGTACGAGTGCATGGCGGGCAGCGTTATGTGGCGACATCGTTCGATTATCTACAACTATCGATGGAGCAAGCCCTGCACGAGCCATGTGAAGCGCCAGCTTTGAGCCCAGGCTGCCGCAACCAATTTGTACCATCGTGCGGTCATCAGGGGAATCGATGCCAGAGATATTCCTCAAGAGGTTCTGTGAAATTTCGTGGCGTAGTGCAACAGGATGGACTGCAGTGATTTTGTGGTCTTCTACAAACATAGGAACTGGGGTTTCAAGCAGGTATGGAATGAGCTCAAGGTTTGAGCTGGTACCAATTAGATGAGTCGGTCGTCTCGCGCACAGGATGACAAGAATAGGGATTTTGCCGTTCAGTTCAGAGGTTTGTTTTCGTAGATGGGATATTGCATCTTCGAGTTCCTTGCCACAGCCGTATTTATGGGCCTGTTCAATAAGTGTGGCAATATTATTGACTGTTTCAGGAATATATTGGTTGCAAATAAAGGGGGCGCCAGACGGTTGTCGTCCCGGGGAAACGAATATTGCAAAAGAGTCGCCGAACTGGGATCCATTCTTTGTGACTGGCAGCGACTGCATTTCTTTTAGGCGATCAATATTTATAGGGATGGGGCCAGGGTGAACTGACCCGCAAAAGAAATATCCTTTAGTCGGTCGTTGTGTTTCAACGGCTGGAATTAACTTAATGAAATCGATAGGCAAGAACTTAAACGAGGAACGTCTCCCCACGAGGTTTCGTAAGGTGTCGTGGTCAACGACTGCGTAGTCTTCGATGCTATCGCGGCGAATGGGCTCCCAGCCTTGCTCAAGATCAATTAGTTCATCTTTTGCCGCCCGTTCCAGCCAGTAGACTACCTGATTGACGATGGCGCCAATCCCCTGCCTGTGAAGCAGCTCACGCGGATCTCTATCAAGGTAGCATGGCTCAACCGGGTCCTCCGGGTTGCCCGGCTGGATATGAGGTAGGGAACGGTTAAAATCGGCGCGGAGATATATCCGTGGCGGGTTGGCCGAATAGTCTGCCGGGAACTGGAAGACGACAGGCTCAACAAGCTGGACCCCAGTCGGGCTCTTGCCGACAGCTCGCCATGCGGTGGGCAGGTTCGTTCTGATAGATACAGAAGTTAAGCAGATGCCATCGGGGCCGATTTCGATTGGCCCGGTGGCATCTACATGCGGGTGTTTGCCGATCTGGTTCAGCGCATGTCGGATTGCCCAGCGAGGCGTATTTTCAGAACCACCCGGATTAGCCATGCGGCAGGGGCTCGCCACCAACCGCGCTGCTGGAAATAATGGCTGGAGCCGCGAGTGCAGCACTTTTCAGTGCCAAGCCATTCCGACCGACTTCATACTCCATGGGGGCCGGTTTTCCCTCGGAGGGGTATTCACCAGTGCAGCGGAATTCGCCTGTTACAGGCTTCAGAATATCTTCATATTCACGTTTTGCCCGAATGCAGGGCGGGTCTGAGTCATCGTCCTTGACCGGTTTGCTACTTGCCACGATATTCGCGCCACTGAGCGCCTGTGAAAGTGCGCTGCGCGCATTCTTACTGACCTCAGCATCTTCGCCCTGCTCGCTCCAGCTGTCATATGACAGTGAGTGCCAGGAGCAATGGTGGGGGGAGAGCAGGATGTCGTATTCCAGCCAGTGTGTGCGGTTCCTGTGCCTTTCCCAGAGACGTTCCCAGATCGCTACTTCTGCATCGCCACCAGTCAAAAAACGGCAGCTACCGCCAGCCGCGGTGATCGTAAACTGGAGGATAACGCTGGAACGGTTTTTTGCGAGGGCCTCCTCTTCGCACTCATCGTCACTTTTCGGCAGCGGGCCGAGTAATCGCGCCGACATGCCAGTGTCGTAATAGCCGTTAACTTTATCGATCAGGCCATCAACCTCGACCAGAATCCCTGTAAGGTCATCGGTCTTTCCGTTTTCATCCCGTCCCAGGATCTGGATTCGGTCGCCATCTGTAACAGACAGGCCTGATTCCCGGTAGCGGATAACGCGTCGTTTGGCCTCTGTGTTGAACTTCTTCGCGTCAGGATACAGGGTGTGGTTTTTCGATGCGCGGCGGAAAATCAACGGTGAAGACCAGATTTCACGGATGAAAATTTTATCGCCGGTATGGTCTTCCGGTTTGCCGAGGTGGAAATGATTGTCCAAGCCTGAACAATGGTCTTGATCGGGGTGACTCAGAAGAAATACATCGACGTAGAGCCGGCCTTGGTCGTCCCGCTTCAGTCGGTCGCGCAGGCCCTGGGCAACGTCACGAGTTGGATCGTCAGGATCATCGGCTGCGGCGCGGATATTGGTGTCGATAAGAATGGTTCTGCCACTCTCGAGCTCTACGAGCGTCATATCGCCGTTGTTGACAGGGGAGAAGGTGATTGATGCGTTCATTTGCTGATCTCCAAACATAATTCGATGAAAGTTCCTCCGGTTCCTGGTTTGGGGTTGACAGGACGGTATGGTTAGATAAGATACTATACGTATAGAAACTATGTCAATATACTAAGTATACGGGAGCTGGTTAATGGCTGAAGGTGAACCGACGGGAAAAATGCGCTGGAGCATCGAGCGTCGTTTGGAGTTTATTGAGTTCCGACTTTTCTGGGAGAAGAAGATAAATCGTTCAGATCTTGTTGATTTTTTTGGTATATCTGTTCCACAGGCTTCTGCGGATCTAGGCCGTTATCAGGAGGTTGCGGGGCAGAATCTGATTTATGACAAACGAGCAAAGTCGTATCTAGCCACATCCGAATTCCAGCCGGTGCTGCTAGAACTTGATGCTCAGCGGTATCTGGCACAACTCCGCTTGATGGCCAATGGCATTTTGCCGAAGGAGGAAAGCTGGCTCGGGTGGGTTCCAACATATGCAACAGTTCCCAGTATTGCCCGGCGTGTGGATCCCGAGAAATTGCGCAACGTGCTTGATGTTATTCGTTCGGGGAGTGCAATGCATGTTGAATACCAGTCGCTTTCGAGGCCAGATCCACTTTGGCGCTGGCTAACGCCACATGCGCTGGCGTTCGATGGTTTTAGGTGGCATGTGCGCGCTTGGTGTCATACGAGGAATAACTTCCAGGATTTTGTATTTGCGCGAATGTTGTCACTGGGTGAGACGAAGCCTGATCAGATAGATGTGGAATACGATGTGGAGTGGCAACGTTCCGTGACGTTTCGTATTGGACCACATCCGGGTCTTGGTAAGGCGCGCCGAAGGGCCATTGAGCTTGATTATGGTATGCAACAAGGAGAGATTTCCGTAGAGACCAGGATAAGCCTCTCATTTTATTTGGAGAGACGGTTTGGTCTTGATGTTAAACCAGCAGATGTACCCCCGGAAAGACAACAAATTGTGCTGTTGAATCGCGACGAAGTCGATGAAGCACAAAAACGTGCCAAAGCAGAAACTGCTGCGTTGGCATCTGAATACATTGAAAGAAATGAGGATTAGAAGATGGCCTATGACGTTAAGTTTTGTGAGCGAATATTCAGTAAAACAAATGGGCGTTGTCACCTTTGTCGGTGTCAGTTGAATTTCAATAAATATGGGAAGTCGGATACAAAAGATTCATGGGAGGTCGAGCATTCTGTGCCTCGTGCTAAGGGAGGAACGGATCATCTGAATAATCTGTATGCCTCGTGCATCCCGTGTAACAGAAGCAAAGGCAGCGCATCTACAAGAGCTGCGAGAGCAAAAAACGGTTTCAAATGTGCACCTCTATCCAAAAAGAGGAAAGTGAGTAACGCATTGACCTGGGGCGCAGTTGGTTCACTTGCGGCCTTTTTCGCTCCTCCACCTCTCCGAATTGCTGTTGCTTTGATCGGGATGGTAGCAGGAGTCACAATCGGCCATGAAGTCGAGCCGGACTAGAAAGGTACAGGATCGTGGCCCATTCAGACAGATACTTGAAGTCAGAGAACCAAGTATGGTTGATCGGGTTTCTTGCTACCAATTTAGCTGTTTTTGCAGTAGTAACATACGTGGGGCTCGAAGGTGTCTCACGTGTGATTCAGTGGATGGAGGCTCATTTGGAGAGCCTGAGTGCAATTGGTATTGGGGTGGTTGTTACTACCATTATTAGTAATTGGCTCCTCGGCAGAATTTGTGGGTAGAACGGGGGTGAATGGGGGCGAGAAGCCGGTAATTTGAGATTGTGGGAGCAGGTGCAGGAGGAGCAT
>DRJN01000030.1 GCA_011052165.1 Gammaproteobacteria bacterium | reverse complement strand
CCCAGAGGCAAAGGGAGCCGGGGTAAATACTTATGCCACGATGAATTCTCTGGTTCCCACGCTCTGCGTGGGAACCCATACCTTTCTCACCACTGGAACCACATAATTTAGGTTTGTATGTTCGTTTTTATATCCTCATGACATGACATGAGCCTTTCATTTTTGTGATAAAAATTCTACGAAACGGTTTGATGGGTTATCACCTGGTGCTACCCTGTTTTTGTTATGGGCAGATTTTTCAAGCGATCTGATCCTTATGATCTTCTGTGTTTTGACAGTTTGATAAACGTCCCCTACAGTATTTTCCTTATATTTAGCTTATATGCTATCTTTCAACTCACATCTCTGATGGATGACTTAATAGTGGCGATGTCTCAACAAGTGGTTCTGCTCGCTATGGACTTTTCAGATCGTCTCTCGACCTTGCGCAAAACAAAAGGACTGACTCAACAGGCCCTGGCTGAACTGGCCGAGGTGCATGTGGCGCAGATTCGCCGCTATGAAGGCGGAGATTCTCAGCCTACGCTGGGTGTCATCCGTAAATTGGCCATCGCGCTCAGCGTCAGTTCCGATACCCTGGTGTTCGATAAAGACGAACGCGGACCGGACGATGACCTTAAATTGCAGTTCGAGGCTGTTTCCCGGCTAGATCCCAAGGAACGCGATGTCATCAAGGAACTGATCGAGGGCATGATTATCAAGTACGAGAGCCGACGCTGGAACAAGCGGTTGTGCAGAACTAGAGACAAGAGAGTAAACCCATGACACACATTAATCTTGAACTGCCCGAGACGGTCTATTCCGTACTCCACTGTGGTCCCGAGGAACTCGGCGACGAACTGCGCCTGGCCGCAGCTGCCCGTAGTATCAACAAGGGCGAATCTCTCAAGAGTGGGCCGCTAAAATAGCCGGGATGGATCGCACCGACTTTCTGCTGGCACTTGCCAAAATGGGCAAGGACTCGTTTCAGGTGGACTTTGAGGATTTAGACGACGAACTCGCCCGTGGCTGACACAGCCATTATCAACGCCTCACCGCTGATCTTTCTTTCCCGCAGTCGTCACCTTGACCTGTCGCTACCGAGATCCAGCAACGGGGATCGCATGATCTGACCGCTCCGCACTATTGTGAGCATACGCTCTGAAGCGAACAGTCGTACCCACATATTCCGCATAAATCCCTGGCATCATATTATAATGAACCTCCGCTGCCAGAGCATGGTCTGATTATCATCCTTACAACTTCACTCGGGAGCGCTGTGTCGAAGGATCGAACCGTTCGTGGTGAGTTCTTCGACAGGCTTCCTTCGACAGGCTCAGGACGAACGATAATTTCTAAAGTGAACGGGTATTTGGAACGGCTATTTAGGAAAAATTCAATAACACTATGACATCACAGGAAAATAGCAATAATGCCCCTGGCAGCCCGGGTCTCGCACCGACCTGGAGCGGTGGCCGGAAAAATACTGTCGGCTGCGCACTGGGTCCTTCCCGGCTATGGTTTACTCTCGGTCGCGGGATTATTAACGAAGTTTTTTATCCCCGTGTCGACCTGCCGCAAATCCGTGACCTCGGTTTTATCATCGCCGATGGAGAGGGTTTCTGGATCGAGGTAAAACGACTGGACAACTATACACTCAGCCAGCCGGAACCCGGCATACCCGCGTATACCGTCGTTCACAGCCACTCGCGTTTTACTCTGACGCTGCGTATTACGCCGGATCCACAACGCGATGTGGTCTTGATTGAATGCCGGCTTGAGGGGGATAAAAAACTGCGACCCTACGTTTTACTGGCCCCCCACCTGGGCGGTACCGGGTATGACAACTTTGCTGCCGTGGCGTCCTACCGGGGCCGTCGTATGCTGTGGGCGCAACAGGGTCCGTTCGGGCTGGCGCTGGCCGCCGTGGACGCCCGCCAGCGTGACGCCTGGAGAGAAGCGAGCGCCGGTTTTATCGGCCGCAGTGACGGTTGGCAGGATTTTAATCAAAACGGCGCCATGCGTTGGCGTTACACACAGGCTGGTCCCGGCAATGTTGCCCTGAGCGGACGCCTGCCCCGCTATGCCGTACTGGCGCTAGGCTTTGCCAGCAGTAAGGAATCGGCCGCTACCCTGGCCCTGTCGGCATTACCGCGACAGTTTGACAGCCCCTGGCAGCAACAGATCCTTGACTGGCACAACTGGCACTCGGCCTGCAATGGACGCTGCATGTTCGAGCTAAATTTGCCCGAACACCTGCATGACGAACTCATGATCTCGGCGATGGTGTTGCGGACCCATCAGGATCAAATATTTATCGGCGCCATGGTTGCCAGTCTCAGCATCCCCTGGGGCAACACGCGCAACGAACGGGGTGGCTATCATCTGGTATGGCCGCGTGATCTGGTCGAGAGTGCCGGTGCGCTGCTCGTACTGGGAGCGGATGATAAGGCGCGTGAAATCCTGCGTTATCTCATCGCCAGTCAGCACAGTGACGGCCACTGGTATCAGAATCAGTGGCTGGGGGGCAGGCCCTACTGGCAGGGTCTGCAACTCGACGAGGCTGCCTTTCCGGTATTACTGGCAGCGGCGTTGCGTGAGCGAGGGGCGCTTGACAGCATTGACGTGCAGCATATGATCTCTCAGGCGCTGTCTTTTATTATCCGCAATGGCCCCTCCACCGATCAGGACCGGTGGGAAGAAAACACTGGCGTCAATACCTTTACCCTGGCGGTATGCATTGCGGCGCTGGTCAGCGGTGCCGACTTTCTCGAAGCGCAGGATCGGGATATGGCGCTGGCTATCGCGGATTTCTGGAACAGCCGTATCGAATCATGGACCGTCGTGCGCAATACCGCGCTGGCCCAACGCCATCAGGTTGCCGGTTACTATATTCGGACCATGCCGCCCAAAGCCATCATGGACGAAGAAGCGCTAAGCGAAAAATTGCCGATCAAAAACCGCCTGCGGGATCCCGGACTCACGGCCGAAGAGCAAATCAGCACGGACTTTTTGCAACTGGTACGCTTCGGCTTGCGCCGCGCCGATGATCCGCTGATAAGGGACACCGTTAAAGTAGTCGATGCGCTGCTCAAGGCCGAGACGCCCAATGGACCCGCCTGGTATCGCTATAATGGTGACGGCTATGGTGAACACCGGGATGGATCGGCCTTTGATGGCACCGGTTTGGGTCGTCCCTGGCCGTTACTGACAGGGGAACGCGGCCACTATGAATTACTCGCCGGCCGGGATCCCCTGCCCTATCTCGAAGCCATGGCCGCCATGGCGGGACGCGGAGGCATGCTCCCGGAACAGGTCTGGGACAGCGACCCGGTTCCCGCCCAACGTCTCTACCCCGGTAAGGCAACCGGATCGGCGATGCCGCTGGTCTGGGCGCACGCAGAATTTATCAAACTGGCGCATTCGCGCGCCAGTGGCCGCCCCCTGGATCGGCCTGAGGCTGTCTGGCGCCGCTACAGCGGAAAACAGCGGAAGTCTGAACTTGCGGTATGGTTCCCACGGGCGCGGATTGATACGATTCAGGCCGGCGAGGCCCTCTGCATCTGTTTACCACAGGCTGCGACCATCTGTTTCTGGCAGGATGGCCAATCGGCGCATTCCGGACGGGATACGACAGCAGGGGGTCTTGGCCTGCATACGCTAACACTTCCGGCAGAGACTCTCACGGTCGGCGAAACATTCTATTTCACTATCGAACCACCAGAGATCGGTGAAGGAACCGCGCCTCCTTACCGAATCGAAGTGGTGGAAACGTTACGCTTCTGAGCCGGATCCGGGTAAATTTTACTATTTGAAGTCAGGAACCTTTGATGCCAAATACCAGCGTTCCGCATCTTCATCATAGTTCCACTCCTGTACATCGGTAATCGTCCGCACAACCACACTGGCATCTTTCGTGTACTTGATTTCCACCACCTGTTCCATGCCTTTTCTGGTCATGGTTCGGCTTAGCACACGATAGCCTATGACCTGGATCTTTTTTAGTTTTTCATGCCGGGCAGCAGAAAATTTAGCCGGCTCCTTGAGAAAATCATTTGTTTTTTCCAGATCACCCCAGCGAATAACCTGTTCATAGGTGCGCATGGTCTTTTCAAAACTGCTCGATTTTTCACTATTACCGGCACAACTCCCCAGCAGTAGAAAAAATCCCAGTACCCACACTAATCTAAAATCGTTCATTATTCCTTCTTCCTCCTGTTATCCCACCCAATTCGCCATGCTTCTGTGCAGTATAAATATAATCAGACCCAGGCCAAAGCAATACGTTATAATTCCAGAACGGCTGATGGGTTTCCCCTCTGGACTTCGCACCTTGTTCTACCCATCCTACTCTTTAGCTCACGTAGGATGGGTAGAACAAAGTAAAACCCATCGTTGACTCTGTGTTGCGTGCTCCTGAAATTGTTCGATATGACGTGCAAAAAATCACTTTCCCTTGCCCTGGTTCAGCATGCCTGCAACCGGAATTACCAGCAAAATCTGGATCGCAGTCTCGATGGCATCCGCGAAGCCGCCGCAAAAGGCGCGCAGTTGATCCTGCTACAGGAACTGCATACCTCACCTTATTTCTGCCAACAGGAACAAACTTCATATTTTGATCTGGCGGAAACCATTCCCGGCCCCACCAGTAACCGGTTTGCCAGCCTCGCACGCGAGTTGGACATTGTTATTGTCACATCTTTATTTGAAAAACGCGCTACCGGACTTTATCATGATACTGCCGTGGTACTGGAACGCGACGGTTCCATTGCCGGCATTTATCGCAAAATGCATATACCGGATGATCCCGGCTATTACGAGAAATTCTATTTCACCCCCGGTGATCACCGTGACAAAGCAGGAACGAATACGGCCTTTACCCCGATTAAAACCTCGCTTGGGCACCTGGGCGTGCTGGTTTGCTGGGATCAGTGGTTCCCCGAGGCCGCCCGTCTGATGACTCTTGCCGGCGCCGATATACTGCTCTACCCCAGCGCTATTGGCTGGGACGAAGAGGACCATGCCGCCGAGCAGCAACGTCAACGTTCAGCCTGGCGCACCATTCAGCAGGCCCACGCCATTGCCAACGGCATTCCCGTTGCCGCCTGCAATCGTTGCGGAGTCGAAACAGCCGATGACGGCAAAGGGCGGATTCGATTCTGGGGCAGCAGTTTTGTCGCAGGGCCACAGGGCGAAATACTGGCCGAGGCGCCGATAGACGATAGCGCGATCAGTCTTGTTGAACTTGATCTGACTCACAGCGAAGCCGTCCGCCGCCTCTGGCCCTATCTGCGGGATCGGCGCATTGATGCCTATTCCGACCTGAGCCTGCGCTATCGCGATCAAACCGAAACTCACCAACACTAACCAGGCACCCGCACACAGAATGTCCCCTGAAGACGAACAAAGACGCATGGCTAAATATATGATCATCGGCATGTGGGTGCTGCTGGTGGCCTTGTTGATCATGACTTTCAGCCATATCCTCAAACGTCAGAACAATCCCAACCAGGAACTGCTCGCACAGCAAGGCACTGGCAATGCTGTCGTTAGACTGAAACGCAATAGATATGGTCATTATGTAGCCAGCGGCCGGATCAATGGCGAGCCGGTCACCTTTATGCTCGACACGGGTGCCACCGATGTTGCCGTACCCGCCCGGCTTGCCGACCAACTGGGACTGCAACGCGGACGAAAACGGCTTTACCAAACCGCCAAAGGACCCGTGACCGCGTATACCACGGTACTCAATCAGGTTCGCCTGGGGAGCATCAAGGTACGCGATGTGCGCGCCTCCATCAACCCGGACATGAATAATGACGAAGTGCTGCTGGGTATGAGTTTTCTCAAGCAGCTCGACTTCAGCCAGCGAGGCGATACCTTGACGTTGCGTCAATATTGAGCAGAATAAAACAACCCGTCCGCATCTCAGCGAATAGTTGCTGGTTTCCGGCTTTTTTTTACCCTACACTAAAATTCAGCCCCGGCTGGCCGATAAAGACAACAATCTGACATTACTGTTAAACAAGGGAACAAACCCATGAAACGACACCATTTATCCATCGCGCTGTTTGCAGGGCTTTCACTTTCTGTCGCCTCTTTTACTGCCCAGGCTGATCTTATCGGTCTGCAAATTGGCGGCGGCGGCTGGAAACATGATCCCAGCGGAAATTTTCGTTACAACAGTGGCAGCAGCAGCGTGTCCATTGATCTCGATTCCGATTTACATCTGGCGACACAAACCCAGGGCTACTTCTATATCAACTTCGAAAACCCCCTCCCCCTGTTGCCCAATATCCGTCTCATGAGCACCAAACTCGAAAACAGCGGCAGCGGCCAGATCAGCCAGACTTTTACCTTTAATAACAAAACCTATACTGCCAGCACGAGTGTCACCAGTGTACTTAATCTGAACCAGACCGATCTTACGCTCTACTGGGAGCCGCTGGATAATATAGTCTCCTTCGACTTTGGCCTGACCCTCAAAAAATTCAGT
>DRJN01000029.1 GCA_011052165.1 Gammaproteobacteria bacterium | reverse complement strand
TGAAAGATATATGGAAATAAAAAACCCGCATCGAACGCGGGCTGAAACATGGTGGGCCGTGTAGGGCTCGAACCTACGACCAAGAGATTAAGAGTTTTTTCTGGGCCGATTTTTAACCTTTTCTTCATCAATGGCTTACCTCAGCAAGTCATTGAAACAAATATTAATATATCCATTTACAGAACATTATCTGCACATCGACAATACACACCAAATACAGTATTCTTCCGACACTGGTCCGACACAGCGGGTCTAGTAATTCGGGGTTATTCGGGAATGCCTTAAAACGCAGGGTTTCCGACACGGACTCCGACACGGACCAATAATCACTCGGTCCGACACAACGAAACCCAGCACCGCGCTAACGGGACCGGGCTTCTGACCACAACCAGCATAGAGGTGCTGATCATGGCTACCAAAGATTCTACCCGCCTTACCGACAAGTTCATCAGATCAATCAAACCGCCCGCCAAGGGTAACGCCAGGTATACCGATTCCGAGGTGCCCGGGTTCGCTGTTCGTATCACGGCGACGGGGGCTATCGCCTTTGTGCTCGACTACCGACTGGACGACCGCAACCGGCGCGGCACCATAGGCCGCTGGCCGGACTGGAACGCCAGCAGCGCCCGTGACGAGGCCATCGACAAGCGCAAGCTGGTCAGCCAGAGCATCGACCCGTTCGAGAAAAAGCACATCGAAACACTGGTGGAGCTGAAAGACGATTACCTGGCACTCCATGCCGACGTGAAAAAGCGGGCCATCAGCGCGAAGAAGGACCGGCAGATGCTGGACAAGCACATCCTGCCCACACTGGGTAAGCACACCCGCATTGATCGGGTTACCACCAAGCAGATCGAAAAGCTGCACGTCAGCATGAAGGACACTCCGTACCACGCCAACCGGATGCTGGCGCTGTTGTCGAAAATGTTCAACCTGGCGATCAAGTGGAAATCGTTGTCCGAGAATCCCTGCAAGGGCATCGACAAGTTCCCCGAGCCGCCCCGGGAGCGGTATCTCAAGAAGGACGAACTGGTGCGGCTGGTGGCTGCGCTGGATGCTTTTGAAGACCGGAACATTGCCAGCGCCCTTGTGTTGATGGTGCTGACCGGATGCCGCAAGACAGAAGCACTCACAGCGACCTGGGATCAATTCGACCTGCAGGAAGGCGTGTGGACGAAACCATCGGCGCATACCAAACAGAGGCGCACGCACAGGATACCGCTGAATGCGGCCGCCGTTGCCCTGCTGGAAGGGATCACGCGCACGGATAGTCCCTACATATTCCCCGGCAGGGTCGAGGGACAGCCCTTGCAGGACATCAAGAAAGCCTGGGAGACGCTGCGACAGACCGCCGAGGTGCCGGATTTAAGGATGCACGACCTTCGCCATAGCTACGCCTCTATGCTGGCGTCCAGCAACCTGTCCTTGCCGATCATCGGCCAGTTACTCGGGCACACCCAGGCGCAGACTACTCAACGCTACGCGCACTTGTTGGATGCGCCGTTACAGGATGCCACCGACAAGGTGGGCGCATTGATCGAGGATGCGCGATCATGAGTGCCCAAGCCGATCCAGACGTCATGCACTCCGAGTTTGTAGCAGCCGCCGTGGCGTCCTGTGAATGGTTACTGGACCCGCTGCGCACTGAATTGATTGAATCAGAGGCAATGAAGCAGGTCGCCCAAGCATGGCTTGGCATTAGTATGGATAATGCAATGCGGATGGTTCTTGAACTCATTGAGACCTTGTCGCTGCTGTGCGGCGGGCCGGAGCTGATTGACTTAGCGAAACAGACCGAACAAAGAAAGGCTGACTGGCATAGCAGAAAACGGCAAGCTGTCCAAAAAATACGCGAAGCAGCGGAACTTTTACATGGGAACCCACCTGTGGATCTGAGGTCACCATGCTCTATCAAGAGCGCTAAAGGGGGGCGCTTAACAGTTAATATGAAAGATCTGGGACTTGAAATATTGAAGTGGAGTAAAAATCCAGTACCAGCTGAGGAGACAAGTGAATATTTGAAACTCAACTTGAGAGATCCAGGAAAACTTCAATGGCTGGCAGATACGGGGCACCTGGACATCATCCTGACCGGCATGGCGGATGCGCTGGAGTCCGTCAGAGTTGGTCCGATGACAACGATTCTGCCGCCTGTAATACCTCCTGAACACATCGGTACCCATGGCCGCGCAGCAGACCAGGGCAGCGCCTTCAATGGAGCGGCAGTGAAAGAGATACGCTGCCGGCTACCGGCCAGCCTGCACGATAACTATGCGCTAATTTCCAGACTTGCCTCACATGTAGGCATTAACGTATCCCGCCAGAACGTGCGCGGCATCCTGCGGTGCGGCCGCACTTAAAACCTCCCTCCGAAACAATTAAGCCCCGGTAACGCGGGGTTTCTTTTTCGCATACACGCCATGCAAGACTGTCCCTTCAATGCATTTAAGGGGTACAGGAAATGCCTTTACTTGACGACTATTACACAGACCCAGAATTCGCCCGCGAAATGGGCGTCAAAACGCGCACTACGAAGTCATGGCGCGATAACCGCACGGGCCCCCCCGTAACATTCATCGCAGGCCGGCCACGCTACCGAAAGGAGGCGGTCCGTCAGTGGCTACTTGCCCGTGAGATTGATTTAAGTAAGCGTGCGCGCAGGCGTGGTGCCGCATGAGTACACCAAGCCTCAGCGAAGACCATCTCAGTGCGCAAATTGCCAAACTAATGGCCGAAACAGCGAAGATAAACGCTGAAGCGCACTGGTATCCCTGGATAGCAACAGCTGGTGTTTTTGCTGCAGCGCTTGCAATTGCGAAGTTGTTCCTATGACGCCAGATCAGCACCGACGCATTTTAGCCGCGCTGGAAAACCATCGGCGACCAGGACGCACAGAGGCGGCGCGCATATGCGACGCCTTGACCCATATTCGAACCAGCGAAGCAGCAAAAGCGCGAGCCGATGAACAACGCCGCTGTTGACGCCGCCCTGCGATTCATTCCAGCCGATGATCGGGAAACCTG
>DRJN01000028.1 GCA_011052165.1 Gammaproteobacteria bacterium | reverse complement strand
TCGGTTTCCGCCGGGACCACTTTCATCACTTCTTCCACCGTCGTCAGTCCCTGCGCAATTTTCTGTGCGCCGGACAGGCGCAACTGGATCATGCCGTCTTTGATAGCGACTTTGCGAATGGCGCTGGCGTCGCTGTCCGGGCCGATACTGACGCGCAGGTTGGGCGTCATTTTCAGCATTTCATACAGGCCGATACGCCCGCGATAACCGGTGTTGCGGCATTGTTCACAGCCTACGGCTTTGAAAAAGGTGCCTTCGCCATTGAGTTTCCACGGGGCCGTCATGCTGCGCCAGACATCCTTGTCGAGGGTGGTCGGCTGTTTGCAGGCCGGGCACAACTGCCGCGTCAGGCGCTGCGCCATGACTCCCAGCAGGGTGGCGTTGATCAAATAGGCGGGAATGCCGATTTCACGCAGCCGGGGAATGGCGGCGGCGGCATCGTTGGTATGCAGGGTAGAGAGCACCAGATGACCGGTGAGGGCGGCCTGAATGGCCATCTCGGCGGTTTCCAGATCGCGGATCTCGCCGACCATGATGATATCCGGATCCTGGCGCAGCAGCGTGCGAATACCCGAGGCAAAGTTCAGGCCGATATTCTGCTGCACCTGCATCTGGTTAAAGCGGGGTTCGACCATTTCGATGGGATCTTCCACCGTACAGACATTCACTTCCGGCAGGGCAATCAGTCTGAGGCTGGAATAAAGAGAGGTGGTCTTGCCCGAACCGGTCGGCCCGGTCACCAGCACGATGCCGTGCGGCTGGGCGATCATCTGCTTCCAGCCTTTGATGTCCCGCTCACTGAATCCCAGCGCGGAAAAATCTTTCACCAGCACATCGGGATCAAAAATCCGCAGCACCAGCTTCTCACCAAAGGCGGTCGGCATGGTGGAGAGGCGCAGTTCGATCTCATGACCATCGGGCATCCGGGTCTTGATGCGCCCATCCTGGGGGCGGCGTTTTTCCACCACGTCCATGCGCCCCAGCACCTTGATGCGACTGGAGACCGCCGTCATCACCGGACTCGGCATTTCATTCACAAGGTGCAGTACACCGTCGATACGAAAGCGGATATTGCCTTTCTCGCGCCGGGGTTCCATGTGAATATCACTGGCGCGCTGGTCGAAGGCATATTGCAGCAGCCAGTCCACAATCTGCACCACATCGTGATCGTTGGCATCCAGTCGTCCGCTCTTGCCCAACTCGACCAGTTGTTCCAGATTGGAAATACCGGGAATATTGTCACCCTTCCCCGAGGTCGCCCGCTGAATGGAATGGCTAAGGGAATAAAACTCATCCAGATAGCGGTTGATATCCAGCGGGCTGGCCAGTACCCGTTTGATGTCCAGACCGGTTACATGCGCCAGCTCCGTCTCCCAACTGCGAACGTAGGGGGCGGCGGTGGCAATCACCACTTCCCGTTCATTGACCTCCACCGGCAGGATCCTGTGACGGCTGGCATACGCCGAGGAGGTCACGGCGGTCACGGCGGTCACGTCGACCTTGAGGGGATCGATGCGAAAAAAAGACAGACCACTGTGATGCGCCAGCCACTGAAGCAGAACATCCAGCGTCAGGGCCTGACCCGCCGTCTGTTTATCCGGCCATTTACGTTCGGCGATAATCACCAGGGGATGAATATCCATCCGGGTGCTGCGCCCCGGCGCGACAAAGGAATCCACGTCATGTTGATCCAGGCGGCCATCACTGACCAGCATCTCCATCAACTGATGCAGACTGAGGTGACGATCCGGTTCGATATTTTGTGCTTTTAGATGCGCCATCACCGATCAGAATTTTTTCCTATAGGGAATTAAGCCCGGCAGGGTGGACACGGGTTTTGTGCAGCACAGGCACGTCCTTCGGTCAGCCACGGGGCACTAAAGTATTATTAACCTGTAACGTGCTGATGGGTTTCCCTACTGGACTTCGCGCTTCGCTCTACCCATCCTACTGTTTTTTGCTTCGCTCTACCCCCTACTGTTTTTTGCTTCGTTCTATCCATCCTGTTTTTTGCTGCAAGCAGCGGGGAATTAAACCCAAAGCGATTAAAACGCGTCAGCACAAAAGCCGTACTCAGAGCCTGCCGTACTGCATTTTGTATCTTTTCCCTTGTACCTGAATCCCTATTTACCCGCACGTATCAGCCCACCCAGGCCCGCCTGTTCCAACTGTTCGTGCAGGTAGGCACGAATGCTATGCGCGTCTTCCATCACCAGGACTGCGCTCAGAATCTCAGCAGCGCGCTCCGTGCTGAGATTACGCACCACCCATTTAACCCGCGCCAGACTGGACACGCTCATGCTCAGACTCTCAATGCCCATGCCCACCAGCAGAATAACAGCGGCCGGATCGCCCGCCATCTCGCCGCAGACGCTGACCGGTTTGCCGTAAATTCGGGCGCTTTCCACCACCTGCATCATGGCGCGAATAACGGCCGGGTGCAGGGAATCATACAGTTCGGCCACCCGGGCATTATTACGATCCACCGCCAGCAGATACTGGGTGAGATCATTGGTGCCAATGGAAAGAAAGTCCACCCGCCGCGCCAGACTGCCGGCCTGATAAACGGCGGAAGGCACTTCGATCATGACCCCTATGCGAGGCATTTCAATATCCTCACCGTCTTCCTGCAGCTCGCCATAGGCCTGATAAATCAGTTCCAGCGCGTCGGTCAGCTCAGACAGATTACTGATCATGGGCAGGAGAATATTCAGATTGTTCAAACCGGTGCTGGCGCGCAGCATCGCACGGATCTGCACCAGAAAGATTTCCGGATGATCAAGGGTGATGCGAATACCGCGCCAGCCCAGAAAAGGGTTTTCCTCATCAATGGGAAAATAGGGCAAGGCCTTATCGCCACCCACGTCCAGTGTGCGCAAGACCACCGGATCCGGGGCAACGGAGGCCAACACCTGCCGGTAAATAGTGCGCTGCTCTTCCTCACCGGGAAAACGCTGACGAATCATAAACGGAAACTCGGTGCGGTAAAGCCCGATGCCTTCCGCCCCGCTTTCCTGGGTCGGCGACATGTCGGCCAGCAGGCCAGTGTTGACATACAGATGAATCTTGTCACCGTCGAGGGTCTCTGAAGGCAAGCCGTTCAAACCCCGTAGTTCTTCTGAAAGTTCCTGCTCCTGGTCCAACAACTCCCGGTATTCCCGGCGCACGGTTTCAGAGGGCGCAATATAGACCCGGCCACTGTAGCCATCAACAATCACTTCCTGGCCATCGATATGCCGTACGGGCAAATCCGCCGCGCCCATGACGGTTGGCAGGTTCAGTGCCCGCGCTAAAATAGCCACATGGGACGTGCGTGAACCACGTACCGAGACCACACCGGCAATCCGATCCATCGGCATGTCGGCCAGCATCGACGGCGTCACTTCTTCACTGATAAGAATAGTGTTATCACTGAAATCCGTATCCGCCGGGGTGTCCTGTTGCAGATGCATGAGAATACGCCGGCCAAGGTCGCGCACATCATCACCACGTTCACGCATGTAACTGTCTTCCATCTCCCGGAAGATCTGTTCATGCTCCTGGATGACCTCACGCAGAGCGCCGGCCGCCCAGTTTCCCTGCTCGATACCCGTGCGAATACCATCGGTAATGGAGTCGCTGTCCAGCATCAGGATGTAAGCGTCGAACAACGCGTGCTCCTGTGACGGCAGTTTATCTTCGAGCCGCCGGGACATGATGCGCAATTCCTGGCGCACCGCACCCAGCGCCTTCTCGAATTTCTCCAGCTCTCCCGGGATGTTTTCAACCTGTCGATCGGGTACAGCGGAAATATCCGCCAACGGATAGACCACCCGGGCCATACCGATGGCCACGCCCGCCGCGCCCGGCAATCCCTCTATCGAACGCGAATCGAGTGTGGCGCTCCCGGTTTCACTCAAACCTTTGACATCGCCGATCACGACCGCATGCGCAATGGCCCCGGCCAGTTGCGCGGCGACCGTGATCATGAAGGTTTCACTTTCCTCGTTAAAACTCTGTGCGGCGTGATCCTGCGCTACCAGCACCCCCACCACCTTGCGATGATGAATGATCGGCACCCCCAGAAAAGCATGGTAGGACTCTTCGCCGGTTTCAGGAAAATAATGATAACTCGGATGGGCCAGCGCGCTGCGAAGGTTAATAGGCTCGGCGCGGGACGCCACCAGGCTGATCAAGCCCTCACCTTCCTGCAAACGCACTTTTCCCACAGCCTTTTCCAATAAACCGTCGGTGGCCATCAGTATAAAGGCGCCGGAGCTGTCGCGCAGATACACCGAGCAAACACCCACCTTCATAATAGCCTTGACGCCATGAACGATGATCGATAAGGCCTGATCAAGGTTGCGCGCCTGATTCACTTCCTGTACGAGTCTTCTTAAGGTTTCAAGCATGAATATAATACTCGGGTAACAGAGGCATCACATCTCCTGGAATGAACACCTGCCTGTATCAGGCATGGGCGATGAACCGAGACGGGCCGTTAATCATGGGCATAAGTTCTTGCAGCGCCTGCCGATAAACCGCGCGCTTGAAGCCAATCACCTCGTTGACCGTGACCTCCGGCGGCACCCAGCGCCAGCGATCGAATTCCGGCTCGGTCGAGGCACCCAAACACACCTGTCCTTCGCTGGCCGTCAGTTTGAGCAGAAACCAGATCTGTTTCTGACCGATAAAGCGATTACCGCAGTGATGCCGGCGCATGCGCTGGGGCAACTGATAACGAAGCCAGCCACGGGTACAACCCAACAACTCGACATCCCTGGTCTTCAGGCCGACTTCCTCTTCCAGCTCCCGATATAACGCCTGTTCCGATGATTCATTATACTGGATACCCCCCTGAGGAAACTGCCAGGCATCCTCGCCTATGCGGCGCGCCCAGAATAGCTGTCCGTAAGAGTTGCAAAGTATAATTCCAACGTTGGATCTGTACCCTTCTGTATCAATCACTTGCACTGTATCCTTCATCCTGTGTCCAGATTGTTTCATACTGTCGCACATGCAGCAAATAGATGCGCCGCCCTCATTGCGAAAACTGCGTATGTTTTCACACTCCTGGTGAACACGGTCAGTATTTGCTTGCACCCACACCGGACAAAATTACGTTATCATGCCCATCTTTTTGTTAAGCATAGAGAATAATCGTGACACTTGCGATATTTGACCTGGACAACACCCTCCTCAATGGCGACAGCGACTACCTCTGGGGACGCTTTCTAGGCGACGAAGGACGGGTCGACAAAAAGTTCTATGAAATTGAAAATCAACGATTTTATGATGAATATAAGACGGGCGTGCTGGATATTTTCGAATTTCTGACCTTCAGCCTGCAACCGCTGAGTGAACACAGCATGGAAGAACTGGCGATCCTGCATCAAAAATTCATGGACACCACCATCCGCCCTCTCATCACCGCCGCCGCCCGGCAATTGCTGGCAAAACACCGCGATAAAGGTGATTTTTTGCTCATTATCACCGCCACCAATCTCTTTATTACCGCCCCCATCGCCCGTGAATTGGGCGTGAACGACATCATCGCGACCGATGCCGAAATCAAGAATGACCGTTATACCGGCAAAGTCAAAGGTGTTCCCTGTTTCCGTGAAGGCAAGGTGACACGACTGGAAGAATGGCTCAAACACCAGGGTCAGAATCTGGCTGAAAGCTGGTTCTACAGCGACTCCCACAACGATCTGCCCCTACTGGAGCGTGTCAGCTACCCGGTCGCTGTGGATCCCGATGAGACCCTGGCCGATCACGCAACGGCCAGAGGCTGGCCCATACTGAGTCTCAAAGGGCGCGACATCATCACTCTCCATCCCTGATGAACAGTCGGAAATACTCAAGACGCATGAACCTGTCATCATGGATGGATTTTCCTGTCTGTCCGTCTGACACGCCACCGGTTTGAAACCGCTGATGACGACGGCCATATGCCCACCCCGCTACTTTCTTCCCCTCCTGCTAATTCTCGCTCTGGCCAGTCTGGCCCTGTCCCTGACCCAGGGCAGCGTGGCCATCAGCCTCAGCAGCCTGCTCTCGATTCTGCAGGGAAACGGGCAGGGGCTGGACCGGCAACTGGTTCTCGAACTGCGCCTGCCACGCACGCTCAGCGCCTTTTTCACGGGAGCCCTACTGGCCCAGGCGGGCGTGCTGATGCAGGTGCTGGTGCGCAACCCCCTGGCGGATCCCTATATTCTGGGTATCTCCGGCGGCGCGGCGCTGGCGGCGCTACTCGCCATGCTGGCGGGGGCCTCCGGTTTTCTGCTCGACAGCAGCGCCTTTGCCGGTGCTCTGCTGGCCGTGGCGCTGGTGTTCGGGCTGGCGCGTCATAATGCCCAGGCGGAAGCGGGAACATGGACGCCTCTGCGTCTGCTGCTCACCGGGGTCGTCCTCGCCGCCGGCTGGGGCGCTTTGATTAGTTTCATTCTCGTCGTCAGTCCGGCGCGACAGCTCAGAAGCATGTTGTTCTGGCTGATGGGCGATCTAAGCTACGCCGGCAATCCCTGGTTATTGGGCCTGGTTTTTGTTCTCGGCCTGCTAGCCAGCCTGCCTCTCGCCCGCAGCCTCAACGTTCTGATTCGAGGTGAGCAACTAGCCGCCTCGCTGGGAGTGGACAGCCGCCGGCTACAGTTTGGGCTGTTCATTCTTGCCTCGCTCCTGACCGCCAGCGCCGTCAGTCAGGCGGGCAGCATTGGCTTTGTCGGGCTGGTCATCCCACATCTGGTGCGCCTGATGGGCTACACGGATCACCGCATCCTGATCCCCGCCGCATCACTTTGTGGCGGCATCCTGCTGG
>DRJN01000027.1 GCA_011052165.1 Gammaproteobacteria bacterium | reverse complement strand
TCCCGGTTCAGCAAAAAATTCAAATGGGCGCACCTGGATATCGCCGGTGTCGCCTGGGAGGGCGGCAACCACAAGGGGGCGACGGGCCGACCGGTTGCCCTGCTGACCCAGTACCTGCTCAACCAATGTGGTAAAAGTTATCAGCTGCCATGACCCGCATCGACTTCTACCTGCTCAGCAGCAAGCACGCGAACGCCAGCGAGCGTACCGCCTGCCGACTGGCGGAAAAAGCCTATAACCTCAGGCATGCTATTTATATTCATACCGGCAGCCAACAGAGAACGGCGCAAATGGACAACCTGCTCTGGACCTTCCGTGATGGCAGCTTTATTCCTCACCAGATGCATGGACAGGATGAGTCCCATAACAGCCCGGTCATTATCGGTCACCAAACCAGTCCGGATGAAGAACTGACGACACATCACCAACTGCTGATCAACCTGGATCAGACAGTACCCTCCTTTTTCAGCCGTTTTGAACGCGTAGCTGAAATTGTCAGCGCCGATGAACAGCAGCGCCAGGCTGCGCGCGAACGCTTCAGATTTTATCGTGAACGCGGTTATGAACTAGAAACCCACGAACTGGCAGGCTAGACATGAGCAGGCACATCGACAAGGAAAAAGAACTAAGAGAAATGCACGACTCTCAGGCCTCACTGGTGAATGCGCTGGAATCTATCCACACGCTGCTCGAAGAAAGTGAAACCAAGCTCAATGCCGCACGGGAAACTCTGGCGGGTTCGCGCATTGAAAACCAGAAACATGGCACGCCCAGCCGACCCAAAACGCCATTGGAATCCCCTCCGAAGTCCCCTGTGACACACAAAACGGATTCCGGCAAATCTTACGAAAAAGAGCTGGCCGTACCCCTGCTCGAAGATATTGTTCTCCCCGGCGTTCAGCAAGAACCTCGGCCCCTGTTTAATGAAACGGGAATCAGTGATACACGCAAACAGGAGTTTATCAACAGGCTTGAAGCCATCCAGATCGAGATGGATGACTACCTGAATGAAATGCTGGTGCGCTGTATGGCGGGTATCGAACTTGAGTTGAAGGAAACCCTGTCACGAAAATTTGAGGAACTGCGGGATATCATCGAGAAATAGGCTGTTAGTAGAATGCCTGTAAACGAATAAAGAGCCGGGTCTGTTTCTCTTGACTTCCTGCCCATGATCACCGATCATTTTCGTGTTCATCGAAATGAATCGAATTCATGAGAAAAGTTACCGCTATCGCCGCCAAATCGGATACCTGCGCCATTCCCTGCTTTGATCACCTCAAGGTCAACAAAGTAAAAAAGGCGCTCTCTAAGGAAGAAAAGCGCCTGCCCGAACTGGCCGACTTCTACAAATTACTGGGCAATACCACTCGCCTCAAGATTCTGCTGGCGCTGGCGCAGGGTGAACTCTGCGTGTGTGACATCGCGCATGTGCTTGAATTGAGCATGGCCGCCACCTCTCACCAGTTGAAGTTGCTGCGGGATCAGGGCTGGTTGGGAATGCGCAATGACGGCAAAATGGTTTACTACCGGCTTAATAGTGAAGATCTCCTTAAGGCACTCAGGGGTGATCTAAAAATATTAGAGGCGCGTCTGAGGTGACATTTTTTTTGGGGCTGTATATTTCGATATTTGCGAAAACGACGAATCAAAAGGCCGAATGACTATGGGTAAATCAAAACAAAACCTGTCCTGGCTGGGATCCGCTACCAGTCTGCTGGCGGTAGCCACCTGCTATGGCACGCTGGCGGCGGTAAGCCTGCTATCACTGATCGGGGTTAGTGTGGACATCGATGAGGCTACGCTGATTACATTGATCACCGGTCTGCTGATAGTGGCGTTGTCGGGGATGCTGTATTCCTGGCGAAGTCACCGGCATCCCGGTCCGTTGATATTGAGTCTGGGCGCAGCCGCGCTCTTGTTGTGGGTGTTCTATGGCCGTTACTCCAAAGCACTGGAACTGACTGGCTTTGCTCTGCTGGTCATGGCATCGCTATGGGACTTTCGTGCTAAAAGACGCGTCTGTACCACGAGCTGTGATGACTAAAGTGTCTGAAACGCTAACACGCCTGGAGGCGGAACTTCGTCAGGCCATGACGGCGAAGAAGTGCTGGCGCTGTGGCTGTTTTCAGGATACCGTCAAGGCCCTGCAAGATTCTGAGTATATCAAGGCTTCGCTACCTGCCCTGCTCGATGAAGCCCGCAAGCTTTTTGAGCCAAAACGCTATGACTGCCTGGGCTGTGAAGTCTGCTGGCCCGCCGTGGCGCAGAACATTGCCGCAGAACGGGATCCCGCCGTTGCAGAAGGCGGCCACTGTGCGACCCTCGAACCGGAATTACAACAGGGCTGGCCTCCCCTGCCAGGCGATTACCGGGTCATCCGTTTCCAGGCGCCGGTTGCGGTATGCACATTGAATACCGCTCATCTCATCACCCAACTGAGCAGCGGCCCGGTAAAAGGCCTGGCTATCATTGGCAACCTGCATACGGAAAATCTCGGCATCGAGCATCTGATCCGTAACCTGTTGGCCAATCCCAACATCCGCTTTTTGCTTCTCTGCGGTGAAGACACGCAACGCGCTATCGGGCATTTACCAGGACAGTCGCTGGCCAGTCTGCTACGCCATGGCGTCAATGAAAAAGGACGCATCATTGAAGCGAAGGGCAAACGTCCTTTCATCAAAAATCTGGATACCCGCCATATCGATACCTTTCGCCAGCAGGTGGAACTGATCGATTGCACGGGTGAAACGGATCCGGTAAGGCTGCGCAATCTGATCGAAGAGACCGCCCACAACGATCCCGGCCCGGTTTCAAGCACTTTAACCGGTATCACTTCCATCCTCGCTGAAAACGCTATCGCCCCACAACGTCTACGCCTGGATCCCGCCGGTTATTTTGTCGTTTACCCGGATCAGGATCGCAAACAAATCACACTGGAGCACTACAGCAACAAGGGCGTGCTGGATCGGATATTCAATGCGGCTGATCCTGCCGCGCTTTATACCACCGTGATCGATGAAGGACTGATCAGTCGTCTCGATCATGCCGCCTATCTTGGCCGTGAACTGGCGCGCGCAGAACGTTCCATCATAAGCGGTGATGCCTATGTGCAGGATCGCGCAGCGGGTGACATAGAAGAATCTCAAATTGAAAAACAAACAGCCTGTGGCTGTACAACATCTCTGGAAGGCGAATCATGCGATTAAAACAATACTGGCCCCTGTTGACCACCCTTTTCATTATCAGCGCTCTTTTTATAACAAAAGTCTGGAGAAGCGATACGCAAGCGTCTCTGGTGCAAAATTCAAAAATCACTGGACCCGCCATTATCCTGTTTCGTGGAGACAAGAGTCCCAACTGCCAGATGATTAATCAACTGGTCAGCGAGGCTGAACAACGCTACGGTCATCAGATCACATTTCGCCAGTTCGACTGGTCAGCGGATAACCCTTTAATCGCCAAATATAAAGTGCGTTTTCTTCCCACCGTCCTGTTCATCGATAGTACGGGAAAAGAGGTCACTCGCAGTGTAGGTGAAAGTCCCACGGTGCAGGTCAGGCTGAAAAACACGCTGGCACGTCTTAACCACCTGTTGCTGCAATAAACATGGATAGCTTCGCCAACTGGCTCACCCCCTGGCTCCATAGTGGTTCACTTCTGGCTTTGCCACTGGTGATCCTCGGCGGCCTTATCACCGCCTTCAATCCCTGTTGCCTGCCCATGTATCCCGCCGTGTTTGGTTTCTTCGGGGCATCCTGCTGTGAGAATACGGGTACGCACAAGCAAACGAAAACCGGTACACAACACAGCATCGTGCTGTCCACCGCTTTTCCCTTTGTGCTCGGCATGGCCAGCGCAACGGCGCTCATGGGCTTGCTAACTGCCGTGCTGGGTTGGGTGTTCGGTCAATTCGCGATAGAGTTTCGCCTGCTGCTGGCAGGGGTTCCACTTATCATGGGCTTGCGCCTGCTCGGCTTCCTGCCACTACCTGCCGCCACCTTGCATTGGCGTCAACCCTCGATTGATGTTTCCCGAAAAGGCTATCGGATGCTAACCGCCTACGCGGCGGGACTGGTATTTTCACTCGCCATTGTGCCCTGTGCCACTCCGATCCTGCTTAGCATTCTGAGCCTGGTCGCCCTGCGGGGTGACCCGGTTTACGGTACCGTACTGATGTTTATTTACGGGCTTGGCGCAGGCCTGCCGTTGCTGCTGATGGGTCATGGCCTTGCACGTTTTCAACCCCTCTTTGCGGTTCCCGTACAGCAGCGTCGTATTCGCAAACTGTCCGGGGTAGTTCTGCTTGGAGTCGCGGTTTACATCATCTGGTCAGCATAGTGGCGCTTTTATTTTGCTGAATGCCTTTGCAGAAAACTTAATATTTCATCCATCGTGGCCGGATCAGGCACTGGTTTTCCCATGCGGGACATATTTTTACGCATACGCTGGATCACAGCCGGCCATTCATGACTCGTATGTTGTGCCGGATCAGGCAGCGCATGACACTGGGAACAGGTTTTCTGAAACGCCCGGCCTGCCGGCGTGTCCGCCCCGCCAAGTTTCTTCAATTCAATGGTTCGCTGAGCGTTTTTTTCGAGATAAGCCATCAGAATGTTAAGTTCATTATCATTTGGCGCCTCAACATGCATCATCATGCGCCTGCCGCTCATCATCTGCATACGCCGGTTCATACGCGCAACCACACCAGGCCATTCCGTAGCGATATGCAAACCGGGGCCTGGAATACCATGACATTGGGAACAATAATGCCCAACCAGCTTCGCCCCTTCCGAATCCGGCTCAGGTAACTGATCCGGGTTTATCCCCCGCGGCATACGGTTTCCCATCATGCCACTCATCATACCCCCCATCATGCCGCCCATCATG
>DRJN01000026.1 GCA_011052165.1 Gammaproteobacteria bacterium | reverse complement strand
GCGATCGCTGATACGCGGCGCGGCAACCTCTACCTCTCCCGGCACGCCGGGCGCGACCACCTGTGGATGATCACCTCCGCCGCCCCCGGCGACGGAAAATCCACCGTCGCCTACGAACTCGCCGCGGCGCTGGCCCACGACGGCAAGCGGGTGCTGCTCATCGACGCCGACCTCCGCAAGCCCCAGGCCCACGAACACTTCGGGGTGCCCCAGGCGCCCGGCCTGAGCGACGTCACCGAGGCACTGTTCGAGCGCATCGCCGAAGACGACCTGCTCCACGTGCCGCTCGGCGACCGGCGCTTGGTGCTGGTCGAGTTCCCCTACCTGATGCCCGCCCCGCGCGGCATCGACGCCGTGGCCGCACTCGCCCGCGCCGGCTACCAGCCGGTGCTCGCCCACGCTGAGCGCTACCGCTACCTCCAGGGCGAACTCGATCCCTGGCTCGAGCGCATCGCCCGCCACGCCACCTGGGTGCAGTGCAACATCGGCTCGCTCGCTGGCCTGTACGGCGCCGGCCCCCGCACCCTCCGCCAACGACCTCCTCGAACGCGGCCTGCCGGTCCTCTGGGGCACCGACCTGCACCGCCCGCGCCAGATCGAGCGCTACATCGCCCCGGGGTTGGACCGCTTGGGGGGCTGGGGCGGCCCAAATACGGCACTCGATGTGCTGGGCAAGGCGGCGCCGTGTCCGTGAAATCCTTGGGTACGCCGACCTGTCAACACGGCCATGCGGGTCGACTCAGCCCCCGTTCTTCGTCCACAGCCTTCAACTGGATGCCCTTATCCTGAATTTGGACTATGAGTTGAGTGAATGGGCAACTCAAATGACTTTTGGCTATTTTGAACTCCGAAACTTGAGAAGGTAAGGATGCAAATGCTTGATGTACCATTGGTAAGCGTCTGTATTCCCTGTCACAACGCCGAAAATACCATTTCCAAGACATTAGATTCTATTCTTGCACAAACCTATAAAAACATTGAAATTATCGTTTCGGATAATCAATCAACGGATAAAACCAAAGAAATTGTTCTCCTGTATGCAGATCGAGGCGTTAGGCTTGTAGATAACCCGCCTGTCGTCGAGGGTGATGGCCGGGTATTTGGAGCATTTGATAATTGGGACTATGTTCTTTCTCAAGGGAGGGGAGATTTTCTTTGCCTGTATCATGCCGACGATTTATATGACCCTGAAATTATAGAAAAAGAGACGAACTTTTTACTTGACCATCGAGATTCAGGTGCCGTTGTCACTCAATGGAGATTGATTGATGAAAATGACCATGTAATTCAATTGAGAAAAGCATCTCGACCGTTTGATTTTAAGCAGAATAAAGAATTTTCCTTTTCGGAACTCTTTGATTTGACGCTAAGATATCAACACTTTCTCAATACTCCTACATTAATGATCAGAAAAGATGTTCTTTTAGAGATTGGGCCATTTAATGAGGAAATTTCGATATCTGCAGCGGACCTTGATTATTTTCTACGCATAAGTCTGCAATTTAAGTTGGGAATTGTGAATGAAGAGCTTCACTTTTATAGATTGAGTGCGAGTCACGCAACTGCAAATATCCACAGAAGGCGTACAAAGGTTGCTGATTACTTCATAGTTATGGAGCACTATATCAATTTGATAGGGCATGAAAATATTTCTACTGCTGCCTTGAATGCACATGAAGTGTATTTATGTAAAGATAGAATTCGATGCGCCTTTTACCTTATGTGGAGAGGTGAACGGAGGCAAGCATTGACGATGGCTCAACAAGGTTTGGAGTGGAATAATTTGCGCACCATTCAGGGTTGGAAAATTTGTTTGCCAGGTGTGATGGTGTATGTAGCGCTCATGACGGGGTTGGATAGTATTGTGGGATGTTTCTTGAACTGGCGATTCGGAAAAAATAAATGAAAGTTCCTATCTTGAGATGGCCCCCATTCTTTGTTTCATTTGCTTCTCCTCTCACAGGCTATATTTTATCATTTTAGAAGTGTCCACAATTGCCGAACTATTTCAAACCGCTGTGTACGGATCCGTACGCACAATGGTGTGGGAAGGGGGAGTCAGCGATGGCTCTTCCCACCCGATGTTATTATTAATGGAGGGTAAATTGTTCGATATATATGTGGACGAGAAGTTGCTGCCTGTTGAAGAACTTCTTCCCCTTTGGGAAAGAACAACTGCACGAGATGTATTTAATCATCCTGAATGGCTGCATGTGGTAGGCAATATCTTCCCTGAAGCTCGGAAAATTTGCCTGCGGGTGATGGTGGCTGAAGAAATGATTGCTTATTGGCCTTTTCAGATTCGTTGTGGGGGGGTGAAAGAACTTTGGGCTAATCTCATTGAACCGGTTGGGTCAAGCAAGAGTGATTATATTACTCCATTGATCAATAAAGAATATGGGACAGATGAGATTCTGGGTTTGATGTTTACTAAACTATCTCAATTTCTGAATTTTCACACGATACTCCATGTGCCAAAAACAACATTTAACGATGCCGAAATTGACAGCTTGAGCCATCTTTTTTCAGTTGATGGGCTGTTTCACCTTGCCGAAAAAAATAGTTGTCCAAGGATGTTTTTTACCGGTACCTATGATGAAACAATTAAGGCTTGGTCATCCAGTCTTCGAGGCGATGTACGGCGACAAATGAGAAGGCTTGGTGAGCAGGGCGTTCTTACGATTAAGGTTTATGAGGGTTTTGTTGCTGATCGTTTGTCGGTACTTGAAAAAATGCATCTGAATGAATGGGGTTCGAAAGGAATGCCTTCTGAATTTTCTGATCCATGCGAATTAGAATTTTATCGAGGTGCAGTTCAAGCACTTCCATTCAATATGGTTCATTATTCTGAAGTATTACTTGACGGGGAACCTATTAGCTGTCACCTAGGATTTATTTCGAATAGTTGGCTGTATTGGTATAAGCCAACATACAATATGGATTATCAAGTCTTTTCACCCGGTAAGGTGCATCTTGCATTACTGTCTAAGTGGGGGATTGAAAATGGATTGATAGGGATTGATTTTCTACAAGGTGCAGAAGCCTACAAGAATCTATGGGCAAATGATGGTAAGCTGACAAATTCGCTTATTGCCGCTTCTTCATCTGCCATTTTGTTTTGGTTGTGGCAAACACAATGGCGAGAAAAAGTGAGAGATATTTTTTTAAGAATGAGAACAAATATCAAGAGAAAGTTCGGGTAAAGGATGGTGTTGTTGTGAATGAGAATAATGCAACTATATGGAGTAAGCCTGATTGTGTGGCAGCGTATGCTGGGAAAAACCAATTATTCAAGACTGAGAAACTGATATTTCAAACTTGTGTTGGAAATATGGCTGGCATGAAGGTGCCTGATTTGGGCTGTGGAACAGGAAGGGTCGCCGCTGCCATTTCTGATGAAGTTCAATATATAAAAGGGGTTGATATTAGCCTTGAGATGGTGAATGTTTTCAGGGATAACTTTCCGCGTTTTGATTGTAGTTGTTCCCGGATGGATGTAATTGATGAACCAGTGGTATTCTACGACATGGCTATCATCCCCTACAATAGCATTGATTATGTCAGCCCAAAGGAATCTCGTCTTGAAGTTTTCTCTCGCGTTTATAAATCGTTAAAACCAGGAGGGGTGTTTATATTCAGTAGTCATAACCCAATGGGATGGCTGGGGGTCTGGATTTATAGTCGGAGCCCGGGGACTTGGTTGAGGGCGTTGAAAAAGCTATTGACTGGAGAAGTTTTCAAAAATGAAGGTTATTTTTCCAATAAAATTTATGATACTACATTCGATCATTATTTTGGAGTTCCCTCTCTTATTATGGATGATGTGAAAGGTGTGGGGTTTGAATATCTTGTTCAACGGGGCGGCAATTTGGCATTTTCCAGTCAAGGGTTTAATCATGTTTTTGAAACATGGGTTTATTATGCATTCAGGAAGCCTGCTTAAATGAGCTTTGCAAATATGATAGCTCCTCCACTTGCCTTGCTCGGTATTCCATCGCTATTTCGCAGGATGATGTTTAAGTGCTCAATAACCATTCTTGTTTATCATGACCCTGCTGCAGAGAGTTTTGAAAGGCATGTAAAATGGCTTATTGAGCATTATTCTGTTGTTTCCATAGACTTGATGTACGAAGCTTTGAAGAAAGATGACATTTCTAGCCTGGGAAAGTTTCCCTTATTGATTACAGTTGATGATGGAAGGAAAGGGAACTATCAATTGCTTCCGGTGATAAAAAAATACTCTATACGACCATGTTTTTATTTGTGCTCTTCAGTGGTTGGAACGCGGAGAAGGCTTTGGGATGATTGTATTGTGGGGAATGCACCCCATGAATTGAAAAAAATGAAGGCCATGTCTGAGTTTGAAAGACGCGAATATTTATCTACTCATTTTGGGATGGCTTACGAAGATGAAGGTAAAGTAAGAAGCATGCTATCAGCTGATGAAATCCACGATATGCTCCCGTATGTGGATTTTGCTTCACATGGGTGCTTTCACCTGCCGTTCTCCAGCTTGACTGATGAGGAGCTGCATCAGGAGGTGGTCAACAGCAAATTAGAGATAGACGCGATAACTGGCATGCCGTGTAAGCACTTTAGTTATCCAACGGGTATGTATGATAGTCGCTGTGAGTCCGCATTGAAGGGCGCTGGATATGTCAGCGTCAGAACTACTGATTATGGGAGGAACATAAGCGCAAGCGATATCTACTATTTGCACGCAGTTGGTGTCAGTGATGATGCTAGTTTGGATAAGTTGGAGGTGCAGTCTTCTGGGTTGTACAGTTTCTTAAGGGAAAGGGTTTTAGCTTGGTGATTTGTAAAACAATTCCATCTCATAAAACTAACTGTCTGGGTTTGTTTGATGGCTATGATCCCAAAAAACCGTTTGGGAGATCCGGATAGACCCAAAATATCAATGAGTTTCCGTTGAACAGGCGTTTATGGACGGACACTATTTAGAGAGGTTAGGTTATAGTGAAAGCAGTGATATTAGCTGGGGGGCTGGGGACTCGGATCAGTGAAGAGTCTTATCTGAGGCCCAAGCCGATGATTGAAATTGGCGGCAGGCCGGTTCTTTGGCATATTATGAAGTCTTACAGTCACTATGGCATTAATGATTTCATCATTTGTTGTGGCTATAAAGGCTATGTTATCAAGGAGTATTTCGCCAACTATTTTCTCCATATGTCGGATGTCACCTTTGATATGCAGCGCAATTCCATGGAAGTGCATCGGAACAAAGCCGAGCCCTGGAAAGTCACTGTGGTTGATACCGGCGAAGAGACGATGACTGGCGGTCGCTTAAAGCGCGTGGCGCAGTATCTGGGCAAGGAAGATTTTTGTTTCACCTATGGCGATGGCGTATCTGATGTGAATATCGGAAAATTGATCGATTTTCACAAGAAGCAGGGCTGTCTGGCGACATTAACCGCAGTACAGCCACCAGGCCGTTTTGGCGTGCTTAGTATTGAAGAAAGTAAAACAAAATCTTTTGATGAGAAACCGCAAGGTGATGGCGCATGGATCAACGGAGGTTATTTTGTACTTTCTCCGAAGGTCATTGAATATATTGATGGGGATTCCGTGATGTGGGAACAGGCTCCATTGAAGAACCTCGCGGCGGATGGTCAGTTGGCTGCCTTCCATCATCGTGGATTCTGGCAGCCGATGGATACGCTGCGCGATAAAACACATCTGGAGGATCTTTGGCAAGCAGCTAAAGCTCCATGGAAAGTCTGGTGATGATGCTCTCGCAGAGGCGCGAAGGATCGCAAAGGAAGAACGGAGATAAAACAGGCAAAATGCATTACCCCTGACGTACTTATGTACGTCTTAGCGAGAGAAAAACATGCAATTTTTCCATGATATTTATCAAGGAAAGCGAGTACTCGTTACCGGGCATACAGGATTCAAAGGGAGTTGGTTGAGCCTGTGGCTGTCCCAATTTGGCGCTGAAGTATATGGCTATGCTTTGACCCCTCCAACGACCCCCAACTTGTTTGATGACGCCGCGGTGGGTTCCGTTCTCGCAGGCCATGAGATTGGGGATGTGCGCGACCGGGAACATCTGAAGGCATATGTAGCGAAGGCGCAACCTGAATTTATATTTCATCTGGCTGCTCAGCCCCTGGTGAGGCTCTCCTACGATGAGCCGGTAGAAACCTATGAAACAAATGTGATGGGCACACTGAACCTGCTTGAAGCTGTGCGCCAAGTGGATACGGTGCGCGTTTGTCAGGTCGTTACCTCTGATAAATGTTATGAGAACCGTGAATGGGTCTATGCCTATAGAGAGAATGATCCGATGGGAGGTTACGATCCTTACAGTAGCAGCAAGGGTTGTACTGAACTGCTGGTTTCATCTTATCGGCAATCTTTCTTCCATCCTACCAGAATCAGTGAGCATGGGGTAAGTCTTTCTTCCGTGCGGGCAGGCAATGTGATTGGCGGCGGTGATTGGGCGGAGGATCGGATTATTCCGGATTGTGTGCGTGCGCTAACCGCGGGTGAGACTATCGTGGTGCGCAATCCGCATGCGATTCGCCCCTGGCAGCATGTGCTGGAGCCGCTTTCCGGTTATCTGTGGTTGGCAGTAAGGCAGTATCAGGAGCCCGGCCAGTTTGAAGAAGGATGGAATTTCGGGCCAATGGGCGCAGGTAATGTCAATGTTCGGAAAATTGTTGAGCAGGTCATCCATGCCTGGGGCGCGGGTCAATGGCATAGTCCGGAGAAAGAGGCATCGTGTCATGAGGCGAACTTCCTGAAGCTGGATATCACCAAGGCGAAGAGCTTGTTGGCATGGGATCCGGTATGCACCGTTTCAGAGGCTGTTGCCGATACGATTGCATGGTATCGCAGCCGGCATGAGCATCGGGAGGATAGTATGCGGGCATTCACGCTCGGGCAGATAAAGAATTATTGCAGCAAGGCCAAAAAACATGAGTTTGTTTGGGCGAAAGGAGATGAGTGATGGGTAGATCGATCAGAAAAATTATTCATGTTGGTGATGATCGAATGCTGTCGATAAAGGTGCCGTCCAATCTGGGTCAATCCGTCGAAATCATTTTGCTTTCTTGTGACGATGATGATTTATTGACGGGTGAGAGGGATGATCATCTATGTGAAGATGAACGTTTCAATGCGGCTGCCTATGCGGCGGTGATTGAAGATGATGCCGGGGAAGACAAGGTGTGGGAGGCGTGCCTGCATGCCAGTTGAAACCCGGATCGGTGAAATTTGGATCTATAAGGTTCCGTTTGTCGATGGAAAGGGGGCCAAGCTTCGACCTGTAGTGATTACATCTGCTCCCAATTCAAAAGGCGATGTTACAGGCATTCCAGGAACATCGAAGCTGGCTCAGTGGAATGAGCCCTATCAAACGGTCGTTCGCGCCGAGAGTATGGCGTGCGGAGCCTTGCCATGCTCTACGGTATTCCCTGCCAGCAAACAGATGGTGTTCTCCCCTCGTTTTTTCGCGGCAAAGGTGGGGGCGGTTCAGCGCCACGTGCTGGAAGAAATATTACGCAATATTGCGGCATTCCAGGTAGACAACTTTGACCGTGGTGTTCGGGAGCCAAAACCATTTGTCCCCGGAAAGACACCCGTGCCGGTTTCAGGCAAGGTGATTGGTGCGCCAGAGATCCGGAACATGGTGGATGCCAGTCTGGATGCGTGGCTGACGACCGGGCGATTTAATGATGCGTTTGAGAAACGGCTGGCCAAATTTCTGGGTATCCGCTATGCCTTGACGGTGAATTCCGGATCGTCCGCCAACCTGCTGGCTGTTTCCGCCCTGACATCGCCCAGGCTGGGAAAGCGAGCTCTGAAGCCGGGCGATGAGGTTATCACGGTAGCGGCCGGATTCCCCACCACGGTCAATCCGATTATCCAGAATGGCCTCGTACCGGTATTTGTCGATGTCGATATCCCGACCTGTAACATTGATCCGGAGAAGATTGAGGCTGCCATCAGCGATAAAACCAAAGCAATGATGTTCGCCCATACATTGGGGAATCCCTTTAGCCTGGAAAAGGTGAGGGAGATCGCTGATAAATATCATCTATGGCTGATTGAAGATTGCTGCGACGCCCTCGGCTCCACCTACACGCTCAGCACTCAGCACGCAGCACTCACTCGATATGTCGGCACCTTTGGCGATATCGGCACACTAAGTTTTTATCCCGCTCACCATATTACGATGGGCGAAGGTGGCGCGGTGTTTACCAAAAATAGCCGCCTGAAGCTGATTTTGGAATCCTTCCGCGACTGGGGTCGGGATTGCTACTGTGATCCGGGCAAGGACAACACTTGCAAGAAGCGGTTTGACTGGCAACTGGGCAGCCTGCCGAAGGGCTACGATCACAAATACACCTATTCCCATCAGGGCTATAACCTGAAGATATCCGATATGCAGGCGGCGGTTGGTTTGGCCCAGATGGACAGGCTGGAAGGCTTCATCGAAGCCAGAAAGCGGAATTTCTCCTATCTGAAAGAGGCGCTGGCCCCACTGCAAGAGTTCCTGATCCTGCCGGAGGCGACGCCCAACAGCGACCCGGCCTGGTTCGGTTTTCCGATAACCATCCGAGAAGACACGCCATTCAGCCGCGTGGATCTGCTGCGCCACATGGATGCCAAAAAGATCGGCACACGCCTGCTGTTTGCCGGCAACCTGACCCGCCAACCCTATTTTAAGGATGTGTTATATCGGGTTTCCGGCGAATTAAAGAATACAGATTTGATTATGAACAACACCTTTTGGCTTGGCGTGTTTCCCGGTCTGAACGAAGGGGAACTGGGCTTTGTGGTCGAGGAAATCGAAGCATTTTTCGGGGGAATGCTATAAATTAGGTGCTCTCAATGCTCCCCGTATAACATAACGACTGAGAGTTACGACAGAGCAAATAAAAATCCATGATCACTTCGAGACCATGCCGGCGTCGCCGACGAACACGCACCGGTTGAGCCGCCAGCCCTTGAGTTCACGCTTGACGCGTTGGACCGTGGTCACATCCACCGTATTGCTGGGAAAGATCCAGTGGCGAATCGGGAAACCGTCCCGGGTGACTGCCAGTCCGATGACGATCTGGGGTGCATCGCTATGCCCGTTCTTCGAGTGTCCCCGCTTGCGCGGCGCGCCATAGCGCTTGGATCCGGCAGCCAGACTCCCGCGCACCTCGCCATCGCCGTCCCCCTCATCTTCCGCGTCGATCTCAAAGTGGAGCGATGGGGTG